>CAMNHT010000166.1 GCA_946539625.1 uncultured Clostridia bacterium
AACGGCGCGGCAAAGAAGGTGACGTTTACGTCGCTCGGCGAGATCGGGCAGGAGATCTACATGGCGCTTTTGCAGGGCGAAAAGGATGCGGATGAGCTTTTGGACTGGATCGACTGCTCCGCGCAGGACCTCAATGCGGCGCTCACGCGCATGCTTTTTTCCGAGGTGATCAAACAGCTTCCGGGCCGTATCTACGCGCTCGATACCATCCATACGGTCGTAACATTCGACCAATAAGTGAAGAGGAGTTCAACATGGCAGAAACGAAAAACACGCTGGTGATCGTAGAGTCGCCGGCAAAAGCAAAGACGATCGGAAAGTTTTTGGGAAGCAAGTACAGGGTTGTGGCAAGCAACGGTCACGTCCGTGATCTCCCGAAATCGCAGCTCGGCATCGACGTCGAGCACGGCTTTGAACCGAAATATATCACGCTCCGCGGGCGCGGAGACGTGCTGGAACGCATCAAGAAGGAAGCAAAGGAAGCCGAGCGCATCCTTCTCGCGACGGACCCTGACCGCGAGGGCGAAGCGATCTCGTGGCACCTTGCCCAGATCTTAAAGCTCGATACGACTTCAAAGTGCCGCATCGAGTTCCATGAAATCACGGCAAACGCTGTGAAGAACGCGATCAAAAAGCCGCGCACGATCAATATGGACCTTGTCGACGCACAGCAGGCAAGGCGAGTCCTGGACCGCATCGTGGGCTATAAGATCAGTCCGATCCTTTGGGTGAAGATCCGCAAAGGCCTTTCCGCGGGACGTGTGCAGTCCGTGGCGACGCGCATCGTGTGTGATCGCGAGGAAGAGATCAACGCGTTCGTGCCTGAGGAGTACTGGACGCTTACGGCAAAGCTTCGCGCGGGCAGTAAGAAGACCTTTGACGTGCGCTTCTACGGCACGGACGGCAACAAGGTCGATCTCAAAACCGAAGCGCAGACGAACGCGATCATCGAACGCGTCGGCGATTCCGAATTCACCGCAACCGAGGTGAAGATCGGTGAAAAGCATAAGCACGCCGCACCGCCGTTCACAACGTCGAGCATGCAGCAGGACGCTTCGAGAAAGCTCGGCTTTACCACCAAGCGCACCATGATGGTCGCGCAGCAGCTCTATGAGGGCGTGGAGATCGGCAAAAAGGGCGCGACGGGTCTCATTACCTACATCCGTACCGACTCGGTCCGCGTTGCGGACGAGGCGCAGAAGGCAGCGAGAAGCTATATCATGGAGACCTTCGGCGAGGCATACATGCCCAAAACACCGAACGTGTACCGCGGACGTCGCAACGCGCAGGACGCGCACGAGGCGATCCGTCCGACCGATGTCAGAAACGATCCGAAGACCCTGAAGGCGTATCTTTCAAGCGATCAGTATAAGCTCTATAAGCTCGTCTATGAGCGCTTCCTGGCGAGCCAGATGAGCGACGCGGTGCTGGATCAGACCGCCGTGACGTTCGACGCAAACGGCGTGCAGTTTAAGGCGACCGGTTCGCGTGTGCGCTTTGCGGGCTTTTCCGCGGTCTACACCGAGGGCAAGGATCTGGACGACGAGGACGCTGTACAGCTTCCGCCGATCGCCGAGGGCGACCGGTTCAAGAAGGAAAAGCTCGAAGGGCAGCAGAAGTTCACACAGCCGCCGTCCCGCTATACCGAGGCGACGCTCGTGAAAACGCTCGAGGAAAAGGGCATCGGCCGTCCGTCGACGTATTCTCCGACGATCTCCACGATCGTCGATCGCGGCTACATCATGCGTGAAAAGAAATCGCTCGTGCCGACCGAACTCGGCTTTGCCGTGACAGGACTGATGAAATCGAGCTTCCCGGACATCGTGGACGTGACGTTCACCGCGAACATGGAGGAGAATCTCGACTCCGTGGAGGACGGCTCCGAAAAATGGCAGAGCGTCGTCGGCGCGTTCTACGGTCCGTTCATGCAGACGGTCGAAACCGCGCAAGTAAGCGCGGAAAAGATCAAGATCCCAGACGAAGTCTCCGACGTTCCGTGCGACAAGTGCGGAGCGATGATGGTGTATAAAATGGGACGCTTCGGCAAGTTCCTTGCCTGTCCGAACTTCCCGACCTGCCGCAACACGAAGTCGATCGTCGAAACGGTCGAGGGCGTACCCTGCCCGAAGTGCGGCGCTGCGATCGTCAAAAAGCACGGCAAGAAAAAGGTCTTCTACGGCTGCGAGCGTTATCCGGAATGCGACTTCACAAGCTGGGATCTGCCGGTCAAGGTAAAGTGCCCGAAGTGCGGCGGTCTGATGGTGCAGAAGCACGGACAGAACGGCACGTTCGTCCAGTGCGCGGATCCGAACTGCAGGGAGATCCTCAGAAGGACCAAGAAGAACGATGAATAAACCGAACGTCACGGTCGTCGGCGCGGGGCTTGCCGGCGCGGAAGCGGCATACCGGCTTTTATCGCGCGGATACCCCGTTACGCTGTACGAAATGAAACCGAAAAAGCGTACACCGGCGCACAAGAGCGACGGCTTTGCGGAGCTCGTCTGCTCGAACTCGCTGCGCTCCGACCGCGTCGTAAATGCCGTCGGACTTCTGAAAGAGGAGATGCGCGAACTCGGTTCGCTCATCATGGAGGCGGCAGACGCGACGCGTGTGCCGGCGGGCGGCGCGCTTGCCGTCGATCGTGATGGCTTTTCCGCATACGTGACGGACAAGCTCAAGGCGTTTCCGAACCTGACAGTCGTTTCGGAGGAGCTTTCGGAGATCCCGACCGCTCCCGCGATTGTCGCGACAGGCCCTTTGACAAGCGATGTTCTCGGCGCGGCGATTGAAGCACGCTTCGGTCGATCCCTGCATTTTTACGACGCGGCGGCGCCGATCGTGACCTATGATTCGCTTGATCACGAAAAGGTCTTTGCGGCGTCGCGGTACGATCGCGGCGCGGATTACCTGAACTGCCCGATGACACGGGACGAGTATTTCGCGTTTTATCACGCGCTTGTGAACGCGGAAACGGCGGAGCTGCACAGCTTTGAAACGCCGCGCGTGTTCGAGGGGTGCATGCCCGTTGAGGTCATGGCAAAACGCGGCGAGCTGACGCTGGCATACGGACCGCTGAAACCGGTGGGACTCGAAGTGGACGGCAAGCGTCCGTTCGCGGTGGTGCAGCTGAGGCGCGACAACAGCGACGGCACGCTCTATAACATCGTCGGATTCCAGACGAACCTGAAGTTTTCCGAGCAAAAGCGCGTCTTCGGCATGATTCCGGGGCTGGAGCACGCGGAATTTGCCCGTTACGGCGTCATGCACCGCAACACGTTTCTGGAATCGCCGAAGCTTCTTTCGTGGGATTATTCGCTGCGGGATGATCCGCTGCTGTATTTCGCGGGGCAGATGACCGGCGTGGAGGGCTACGTGGAATCCGCGGCAAGCGGACTGCTTTCCGCGATCTCCCTGATCGAAAAGCTTGAGGGCAGAACGCCCGTCGATTTTACGTCCGAAACCGCGATCGGCGCGCTCGGACATTACGTTGCCGAATACAACGGCGGCGATTTTCAGCCGA
>CAMNHT010000167.1 GCA_946539625.1 uncultured Clostridia bacterium
AGAATGCTCGTGGGCGGGATCTCGTCCTCCACGGCGGCGTCCGAAATGTAGTTCAAAAACTTGATGATGTTGATAACCTCGTCGTAGCACGGGCTTGACGAATCGACATCCTTTAGGAGGGGATAGATGTGCTTTTTCAGCACGGCAAGCTCGTAGACCAGGGAGGTATTCATGATCTCGTCCGCGCTCTCCTGATACGGGAAGATCCAGCGCTGTTCTCCGCGCTTGACGGACTCCCACATGCCGAGCGTGCGCTCGATGGTCGCCCCGCGGGTAAGATAGTCCCGCACCATGCGTCTTAACAGCCGCACGTCCGTCGAGGGGATGCGGTTGTGGTCGTCGAGGTTTAAGGTTGTGAGCGCCGACACATAGAGCTTAAAGATCAGCTTCTTGTCGATGCGCGGAGTCAAAAGCATCGGGTTCAGCCCGTGCAGGCCCTCGATGATCAGCATCGCGTCGTCACCGAGCTTTACAAAATGTCCGAGCATCTGCCGCGATCCCGTCTTGAAATCGAAGTGCGGGATCTCGACCTCTTCGCCCGAAAGGAGCTTTTCAAGGTCGATGTTGAACTGCTCGACGTCGATCATGTTGATGTGCTCATAGTCGATCTCGCCGTTCTCGTCGGGCTTCACGTATTTCCGGTCGATGTAGTAATCGTCAAGCGACAGCAGGATCGGCGTCTTGCCGAGCACACGAAGCTGCGTTGCCACACGGTTTGCGCTCGTCGTTTTTCCCGAGCTCGAAGGTCCCGCGATCAGCACGGCGCGCGCGCCGCGGTTGACGATCTCGGTTGCGATCTCCGCGAATCTGCGCTCGTGCAGGGCTTCGTTGACGCGGATCAGCTCGCGCACGCTCCCGTTTTCGACCATGTCGTTGAGGTCGGCAACACACCGGCAGTGCATGAGATCGCCCCACTTGTCCGACTGCGCAAAGACCTTGGAAAGATTCGGCATATATACATAGCGCGTCGCAACGTCCGCGTCCGCAACCGACGGGCGCAGCAGGAACAGCCCGCCCGGACGGAACTGGAGATCGAACACCTTTGCGTAACCGGTAGAGGGCAGCATTTCGCCGTAAAAGTAGTCCGCGTAATCACCGTGCTGGTACACATCGAAATACGTAAACTGCCGCCACTTCAAGAGCCGGACCTTGTCTGCCTGTCCATCCTGCTCAAAGAGCTGGATCGCCTCGTCGATGTCAAGGCGCTTTCGCGTAAGCGGATAGTCGGCTTCGACGATGCCGCGCATCCTCGCACGCACCGTTTCAACGTCGTCCGGGGTCAGCTGCGGCTCCATGTCCACGGAAACGTCCAGCGACGGACCGATGGCATAGTTGATCTTGCAGTGCGCTGCGGGGAACAGCTCGCGCATGGCAAGGAAAAAGATATAGATGATCGTGCGCTCGTAGATGGCGCGGCCGCGGCTCTCCTCGTAGCGGATCAGCTTGACCTCTCCGCCGCCCTTCCGGATCGCTTTCCGCATGCGGAACGTGGTGGGATTGTCGCCCTGCTCCTTTTCGCGCATCGGGATGTAGTTTAACGTGAACACCTCGCCCGCGATGTCCGCGGCGATCGGACGCGTCTTTAAGCTATCGGTATCGAGCCCGAGCCTTCGTACGACGTCCAGAAGGCGTTCGCCTGCGGAAACCTCCGCCGGAATGCCGTTGATACGGATCTGCATACAAATTTACCCCCAAAGTACGGATAGTGCCGGAACGATCTGCTTTTTCCGTGAAAGCACGCCCGGAAGAAATACGTTGTTGTCCTTGATCTTGACGTTGAACGCCTCCTCGACGGTGTCCACATCGCCGACGGCGAGCAGCACCGTGCCCTCGCGCAGCACGTCGGTGAGCATCAGCAGAAGGATGTCGAACTCGCGTTCGGTCTTGACCTGTTCCATTGCGGCGATAAACTCATCCCGCCGCGTTAATAGCTCGGCCGAGTCGATGCAGTTGATCTGCCCGATGCCGAGTTTGTGTCCCGCGATCACGAAATGCTTGAAATCACTGAGCAGCATCTTTCTCGGGTCCGTGTCGCGCGTGGCGGACGGCGTGAAGATGTCGCGTCCGAGCTCGTCGAGCGATTCGCCCGCGATCGCCGCCATGCGCTCCGCCATCACGCGGTCACGCTGGGTCGCGGTGGGCGACTTAAAGAAGATTGTGTCGGACACAATGCCGGCGGCGAGGAGTCCCGCAAGGCTCTTGTTCGGCATGATGCCGCGCTCCTGAAACATGGACGCGACGATCGTGCAGGTCGCGCCGACCGGCTCGTTGCGCACATAGATCGGCGCGCCGGTCTGCACGTCGGCAAGGCGGTGATGGTCGATGATCGCAAGGATCTCGGCTTCCGATAACCCGTCTACCGACTGACTGACCTCGTTATGGTCAACAAGCACGACCTGCTTGCGGTTCGGACGCAGCAGGTGATAGCGCGAAAGCGTCCCGATCACGCAGTCGTTCTCGTCCAGGATCGGATAGCTTCTGAAACGCGATTTCAGCGTCTGCTCGCGCACGTCGTCCACGTAATCGTTGATGTGGAACGAGACGGTTTCCGTCTTCGGCAGGATGCGCGCGACCGGAACGGACTGGATGATCAGCCGCGCCGCGCGGTACGCGTCAAACGGCGTCGTGATGACGACCGTTTCCTTTGCTTCCGAAAGAAGCCCCGGGTCGATCTGCGCGCCTGAGACGACGACGCACGCAACGCCGGCGGAAAACGCCGCCGAAAGGATCGCGGGATCGTTTCCGGTCACAACGATCATATCCTTCGTGAACGCTCTCTCCGTACCGGTCTCGGGAACGACGATCAGCAGGTTTCCGGAAAGCGCGGTGACGCCGCTGTTGCCGTCCCAGAGCGTTCCGTCGAGGTTTGACACGAGGTTAAAGAGCGGAATTTCCGATAAATGCGGATTCTCCGAGGATTCGAGGTCGAACGACGCGATATCGCCCGTGGTGACCATGCCGAGTAGCTTTCCGTCTTCCCCCGCGACCGGCAGGAACGTGGCTTCGCCCTCGCCCTTCAGCATCGTTTCCCACGCACGGCGCACCGTGACGGCACTGGACAGCACGGGCGGACGGTCAAAGTTCAGATCCCGTACCTGCGTGCGGACATTATAGATGCGTACAGGCGCCTGAAAGCCGAAGCGTTCGAGGATGTGCGCCGTTTCGTCGCTCACGGTGCCGAGCCGTGCCGCCGTATAGCGCCGGTCGCCCAGAGCGTTCATCAGCGCGGCGTACGCGATCGCGGAGACGATCGAATCGGTGTCCGGGTTTTTGTGTCCCGTCACGTAGATCGGATTCTGTGCATCCATATGATTTCCGCCTTTCCGAATAGATAAATAGCCAGTTTTTATTATAGCAGATACAGGCGGTATTTGCCACAATTCGTCCTTGACTTTTGAAAAAAATTCACATATAATAGCGCCGTAAAAGGGAGTAGCCGGCGCGAAAGCGTGGCCTGCGGCGTCAGCACGGATCTTATCCCGCTGCCGGTCGGAAATGTGC
>CAMNHT010000168.1 GCA_946539625.1 uncultured Clostridia bacterium
TCGATCGGGTCGTTCAGCTCGGTATAGGCGTTGCCGTATTCGTGTCCGCAGATGAACACCTCGAAGCGGTCGACGATATCCTTGCTTCCCTGCTTCAGCTTGGTCAGCGGGGAGTTTTCGATCGGATAATCGGTGATGAACGTCGGCTGGATCAGCTTGTCCTCGACGAACGCGTCGAACGCCTCTGCGAGCACCTTGCCCTTGGTCGCTTCCGGATCCTTGAGCTCGAGGTTGAGCTCCTTCGCGATCGCGCGGGCTTCCTCGTCCGTCGCGCAGGCGTAGATATCCTTGCCGGTGTATTCCTTCACCGCGTCGTTCATGGTGAGACGACGGAACGGAGGCGTCAGGTCGACTTCCTGTCCCTGGAACGTGATCTTCGTCGTGCCGTTCACAAGCTTTGAGCAGCGGGAGAAGATCTGTTCGCAAAGCGCCATCATGCCTCTGAGGTCGGTGTACGCCTGATAGATCTCGATCGTCGTGAATTCGGGATTGTGCGTCGCATCCATACCCTCGTTGCGGAACAGACGGCCGATTTCGTAGACACGCTCGAGCCCTCCGACGATGCACATCTTAAGGTGCAGCTCGGTCGCGATGCGCATGTACATGTCAATGTCGAGCGTGTTGTGATGCGTTACGAACGGACGTGCGGATGCGCCGGAGGCGACCGTATTCAGCACGGGGGTCTCGACTTCCATGAAGCCCTCGCTGTCGAGGTAGCGGCGGATCTCCGCGATGATTGCGCTGCGCTTTTTGAACGTCTGGCGAACGTCCGCGTTCATGAACAGGTCGACGAAACGCTGACGGTAGCGAAGCTCCGGATCCTTGAGCCCATGAAATTTCTCGGGCAGGGGACGGAGGGATTTAGAAAGCAGCGTGACCTCGGATGCGTGGACGGAGACCTCACCGGTCTTCGTTTTGAATACAAAGCCCTTGACGCCGACGATATCGCCGATGTCATATGTCTTAAAGTCCGCATACGAACCTTCGCCGACGTCGTCGCGCTTCACGTAGATCTGAATATCGCCCTCGGCGTCCAGAACATGCGCAAAGCTCGCCTTGCCCATAATACGCTTGGACATCATGCGGCCGGCGATGCTGACTTCCTTGCCTTCGAGCGCATCGAACTGCGCGACGATCTCCTTGCTGTGGTGCGACTGGGGGAATGTGATGACCGAAAACGGATCCTTGCCCGCCTCGCGCAGCGCGGAAAGCTTATCTCTGCGGATCTGAAGAAGCTCGGAAAGCTGTTCTTCGCTGAGCTCCTGCGGTTCCTGCGGGATGTTTGTTTCTTCCATTATTATATACTCCGAATCAAAGGATTGAGATGATCTCCAGATGGATCACACCGCCGGGGGTGACGACCGGAACGGTCTCGCCGACGGAACGACCGAGTAGCGCTTCGCCGATGGGGGATTCGTTGCTGATCTTGCCGAGTGCGGGATCCGCCGCCATCGAGCCGACGATCTCAAGCTGCATGTCTGTATCGAGCGCGATATTGCGCACGGCAACCTTGGAGCCAATGGTGATCTTGTCGCCGGTCTGCGAGGAATGCTCAATAATCTGCGCGGTGCGGAGCTCCTCTTCGAGAACAGCGATATCGTGTTCGTTTTTCGCCTGCTCATCCTTTGCTGCGTCGTATTCCGCGTTTTCGGAAAGGTCGCCGAAGCCGCGTGCAATTTTCAGCATTTCCGCAATTTCAAGGGTGCGGGTGGATTTCAGATACTCAAGATGTGCCTTGCGCTTTTCATAATCTTCGCGGGTCATCAAAATGCCAGCCATAGTGTTTCTCCTTTTACTCCATATTGGAAATCATACTATTATATAGTTACGTCCCTTAAGCTGTCAAGCAAAAACGCACGGATTTCCGCCGCGTTTTTTGCTTCGTTCAGCTTCGTTCGCAGCGCTGCCGAGCCGCGTATGCCGTATAAGTATCGGGGAAGATGCTTGCGAAGCTCGACAAGCCCGTGCGGACCCTTTTCCTGTTCGATGCGCTCTGCGTGCCGGATCGCAACCTCGAGACGCTCGGCAAGCGTCGGCTGCGTATACGGCTCGTTTGCGATCGCTGCTTTGATCTCCCGAAAGATCCACGGCTTGCCGAGCGCCGCACGTCCGACCATCACACCGTCGCAGCCGGTCTCGCGCAGCATGGAAACGGCACTTTCACCGTCGGTGATATCGCCGTTACCGATCACGGGGATCGAAACCGCCGCCTTGACTTCGCCGATCGCGGACCGGTCGGCAAGCCCTCGGTATTGCTGCACGCGTGTGCGCGGATGCAGACAAAGCGCGTCGGCGCCGCTTTCCTCGAGCATCTTTGCAAAGGAAACGCAGGTATCGTCGTCCCAGCCCTTGCGGAACTTCACCGTGACCGGAATGGGGGAGACAGACTTCATTGCTTCAACGATCCTTCCCGCAAGCACAGGTGTGCGCATCAACGCGCTGCCGTCGCCGTTCGACACGATCTTCTGCGCGGGGCAGCCCATGTTGACGTCAATGCAGCAAAGCCGCAAACCGAGACGGTCCGAAACGATCTTCACCGCCTCCGCCATCAGGTCCGGCTCGTGACCGAAAAGCTGCACCGCGATCCGGTTTTCGTCTGCGCCGGGCTCCAGATATGATGCGGTCTTTGCGTTGTCGAAAGTCAACCCCTTCGCGCTGATCATTTCTGTGCAGCAGAGATCACAACCGAAGGACGCGCAGAGCACACGAAACACAACGTCCGTGTAACCGGCCATCGGCGCAAGCAAAACAGGATGATCGCATGCGTAAGGTTTAATCATGCGGGGAGAAAAGGACTTCGTCCGGTGTAGGGGACGGTTCGGGCGTCGGAACGGGGGAGGGCGTTACGATCGGCAGCGGCTCCGCGTCGGGATCGGGTGTTGTGGGCGGATCAAGCTTCGGGTTCAATTCCAACAGCTCTACCTGCTCAATGAGCCAGCGACCTTCCGCCTTTCCGAGATGCAGGCGATATTTGCGCGGCGTCCAGTCCGGAACGGAGCCGGAGAGACCCGATTCCACGGAGAAGGCGCCTTTGACGTTGCGGATCTGTTCCACAACGTCCACGTAGGTGCCGATTTGCCAGGGGAAGATATGCAGGCTTCGGATACTCAGGCTATACTCATAGGAAGAAACCGTCATCACGGCATACGGCGCTGCATTGTTCTTCCGTTCGTCGGAATCATTTTCGATACAGGAGAGACTGAAATACGAAGTCAGATCGCTTTCCGAGCCGTTTTTCAGCATACAGTCCGCGCGCAGGGACATACCTTCGTTGACGAGAATGTAAGCGTTGCTGATGCGCGCGCCGGACATGAACGCCAGAATGCACAGCGCGCCGATGACGAGGATCACCAGGATCGCGCGCATGAAATAGAATACGGAACGGCGCACGGAAGTCACCGCGCGCAGCTGCTTGCGCGCCGCGCGGATCTCAGAAGCTTTCGGTTTGCGTTCCATATCC
>CAMNHT010000169.1 GCA_946539625.1 uncultured Clostridia bacterium
CAAGTTCCTTCGTTTCCGGCGTCACCAACACCTCTGCGGCGTTTACGACGATCTGCTCATACGCTTTCAGCGTCTCCTCCGACACACTGCGCATGTCGCACATGGAACTGTTTACGATCATCTTTTTCATCTTTCTTTCCTCCCGTCTTATCGTCTGTTGTTTTTTCCGTTGATTCCTATATCTGCAATCCACGGCTGTCCGTCCGGGTAAAAGGTCGGACGACCTTCCAGTCTGTCCCGGATCCGTATCTGTTTTTCGCGCGCCTCCCGAAACTCGGAAGGGATCTGCTCCCGCTTTGTATGCCTCATCGTTCTATCTCCTTTTGCAGCAGTTGTCTTGCCCGCGAAAGTTTGGTGCGGACGGTCGCCGACGGCATCTGAAAAATCTCCGCAATCTCAGCCGCATTGTACCCTTCCAGGTATCGCATCCGAAACATCGTCCGGATATCCGGCGGAAGCCGTAAAAGCAGGAGCGACGTTTCCACTTCAGAAAATCCGGATTCTTCGAAGCCTTCGCCCTCATACAGCATTTGCTGCCGCTTGAGAAAACGCGTGTTTCGCCTCGCTTCGTCCATGAACAGATTCTTTGCGGTGCGATAGAGCCATGCGCGCCGCTGTTCCGTCGAAAGCGGCACAAACTCCTCCGCGTGCTCCAGTGCTTTCAAAAAAGTGTCCTGCGCGAGATCCGTTCCCTTCTCCCCGTCGCGGCACAGCATCGCGCAGAAGCGGGCAAGCTCCTCGAAATGCTGCGCATACAATTCGTTCATCGTTTGCCCCTCCTTTCCTTTGCCGTACACCTATATAACGAACGGGACGGTCTCTGTGTTTCATACTTTTTTCAAAAAAGCATTTTCTTTTGTTGTATCATAAAAGCGCCCGCGGTTTCAACAGCCGCAGGCGATTATGATAATTTGGTTTTGCAGTTTATATGCCGAAGATCCAGAGTTTCAGAACAGCCGCGGCTTCGCGAAGGTACATGCCGAACATGTAGATCGGATACCCGTCCGAGCCAGCGACGCCGGTTGCATGCATGCCCAGCAGACCTGCCATCTTTTTTGCGCGGTAAAGATGATACCCGCTTGAAACGACCGCAACGTTTTTGACGTCCCCGCCGTCCGCTTGAATGATCGCTTTCGAGAACGCAAGATTCTCCTTTGTGGAGGTTGACTGTTCTTCGACGAGAATGCGTTCCTGCGCGATCCCGTGTTTCTCGAGATACCTGCGCATACACTCGGCTTCGGAGATATCCTCCCCCGCACCCTGACCGCCGCTGACCACGGCTTTTGTCTTCGGATTCCCGTCGAGATACCGTGCTGCGCCTTCGAGCCGATGCTGCAGTGTAATAGATGGTTCCTCGCCGTAAACCGCGGCGCCGAGCACGATGATGTAGTCCGCGCCGGGTTTCGGCGTTTCAAGCGTCGCTTTCACGATCGGGATCTCGATGACAAGCAGCGCAGCGGCGCATATTCCGGCAAGGACGGAAACGATGATTTTCACCGTTTTATTGCAGAACCGGAAGACAAGCAGCATGCCGACGATCGCAAGCGGCACCAGCGATGCGATCTTATATCCCGCCTGCGGAAAGAGCCAAAGGAAGATCACAAAAACGAGCTCTGCCGCGATCACGATCCAAAGCATCCAATTTCGCTTCCATGCCGCAAGCACGCCGAGCACAAGAATGCCGACGGACAGGACCCGGTATCGCGGATGGATGCCGAAAAAGATCGCAAGCGCGGTACAAAGGATCAATATGAGTCCCAAGGCATGCCATACGGTAAAGGGTCGTTTTGTTTTCGGTTGATTTGTCGGTTCCATCACATTTCTCCTGTTTCGATACCCATATCTTACCATACGGATGCAACAGAATTGCGTCGAAACGTTGAACAATAAACATGACCGCACAAAACGCACGGTCATGCTTTTATCTTATTATTTTGCCGACAGCGCTTCGTCGATCGCCTTTGCCGCAACCTTGCCCGCGCCCATCGCGGAAATGACCGTCGCAGCACCCGTGACCGCGTCGCCGCCGGCGTAAACGCCTTCGCGTGAGGTCAGCCCGTCCTCATTGACAATGATCCCGCCGTGGGAATTGACTTCGAGCCCTGCGGTCGTGTCCTTGATGAGCGGATTCGGGCTCGTGCCGATTGCCATGATGACCGTGTCGACGTCAAGCGTAAATTCGCTGCCTTCGATCGGAACGGGACGTCTTCTGCCCTTCGCGTCCGGTTCACAGAGTTCCATGCGGATGCAGCGCATGCCGGTAACGAAGCCGTTTTTCGGATCGCGCGGGTTCTCCGGATTGTTGTAGCCGAGAATCTCCACCGGGTTGTTTAGGAGTCGGAAGTCGATCCCTTCCTCCATCGCGTGCTCGACCTCTTCCTTCCTTGCGGGGAGCTCCTCCATCGAGCGGCGATAGACGATATAGACATGTTCCGCGCCGAGACGAAGCGCCGTGCGCGCTGCGTCCATTGCAACGTTGCCGCCGCCCACGACCGCAACCTTGCCGCCCTTCATAATGGGCGTGACGGGATCGTCTCGGTACGCTTTCATGAGGTTGCTTCTCGTCAGAAACTCGTTTGCGGAATACACGCCCTTCAGAGATTCGCCGGGGATATTCATAAAGTTCGGAAGTCCCGCGCCGGAGCCGATAAAGACCGCTTCATAGCCCATTGTAAAAAGCTCATCGACCGTCAAGGTCTTACCGATCACGACGTTCGTCTGCACGTCAACGCCGAGTTCTTTCAGCGTTTCCACTTCCTTTGCGACGATTGCCTTCGGCAGACGGAACTCCGGAATGCCGTACACAAGCACGCCGCCCGCGGTATGCAGCGCTTCGAAGACGGAGACCGCATAACCTTTTTTCGCAAGATCGCCGGCGCAGGTGAGGCCCGAGGGCCCGGAGCCCACGATCGCGACCTTGTGTCCGTTCGACGCGGGCGCGACAGGTTTTTCGGTCGCGTTCGCGTTATGCCAATCGGCAACAAAGCGCTCCAATCTTCCGATCCCGACCGGCTCAAACTTCACGCCCATCGTGCATTTGCTTTCGCACTGCGTTTCCTGCGGGCAAACTCTGCCGCAAACCGCGGGCAGCGACGACGTCTTATTGATGACCTGATAGGCGCCTTCGAAATCGCCGTCCTTGATCTTTGCGATAAAATCCGGGATATTGACGTTGACGGGGCATCCCGCAACGCAGGGGCGGTTCTTACAGTTCAGGCAGCGCTTTGCCTCTTCCAAAGCGATCTCCGAGGGATAGCCCAGTGCAACCTCGCTGAAGTTATGCGCGCGAACCTCCGGCGCCTGTGTCGGCATTTCATGTTTTTTCGGATCCAGCGGCATATCAGTTCGCTCCTTTCAGAAGATTGCATGTCTCTTCGTGCGCACGGCGTTC
>CAMNHT010000170.1 GCA_946539625.1 uncultured Clostridia bacterium
TTCGAGACCACTGACATACGAAAGACCCGTTTACGGGTGGCAAATCATAGGTGCATGCTGGCAGGCACCTTATGCCCACGTGTGGGCAGCCAGTAGTATTAGGGCTATGCCCGAAAATGAAATATCACCGGCTTAGCCGTGGATCATTATTTATCTGTGCAAGAGCGGATATCGTTACCGCTGTTTTTTGATGCATGAATGCCGCCCACATGATGCATCGTTCGCATTTCAGACTGTAAAAAACGATAATATATTATATGCGCAATGGACTTTTGCCATCCCCGCGGTGTTTTACTTATGAATCACCAAAGGGGCTTCCTTTGGCGATCCGATCCGGACAAACGCCTGATCCTTCCGCACGGCGCGGAATGGGCGGCGCATGCCGGGCGCGGCGGGGATCATCACACACCTTCATTTCCCCGCCGCTTTTTTTCTGCCCGCAGCGCCGCGTATGCGCGGACGACCGCTGTGTCAGTTTATCCGCATACCGTGCATCATATGTACAAGTCGCCGGGCTTTTATGCTTGCTCGACTGATTTCGTGACGGCATTTCGGGCAGAGACCGTCAAAAAGGTACGATACTTCAAGCCGGAAAAGATGAAAAAAGTGTGAATTTAGGGATAGATTTTTGGGACGGGTTCGTGTATAATATTTTTGTATAAATAGGGTAATATGCCCTTTTAAGGGTATCCCCTCGAGAATAGAAGTAGGAGGAGACAAGAACACATGAAAAAAGCATTGGCACTCATCCTGTCGCTTTTGATGGTGCTCACGCTGATTCCGTCTGCGTTTGCCGTCGGTGAAGTCGCTGTCGCGATGGACGAAGCTCCGGCGACCGGCGATAAGGTCGTGATGTTTTATCCGGCCAAAAGCACGGTCATCAGTACGATAGCGAGCAACAACAAGCTGGAAGCGCTCGACGTAACGCTTTCGGAGAACTCCATCACGCTGCCGGACAAAGCGGCGATCTTTGACGTGACGGTCGAAGAAGTCGAAGGCGTGAAGGAATATGCGTTCTCGATCGACGGCAAGTATCTGACCACTGCGGAGACCGGCAGCACGCTGACCTTTGCGGATACGCTGACCGATTACGGCAGATGGATCCTTGAAGCGGAGGGAACAGACGGATACCTCATCAAGAACAAGAAAGCGGCGTACAACGGCAATCCCCAGTACATCGAATTCTACAATCAGTTTACGACCTACAAACTGGGGTCGAACCACACGGCGTATACGTTCCGGTTCTTCAAACTCACGGACGAAGTGGCCGTGCTTGCGCCGACGGCGGATCCCGCAGCCGGTACGATCGCAAAGGGCGCAAAGGTCAAGCTGATCACCGCGACCGAAGGCGCGACGATCTACTGGAAGATCGGTGAGGACGGCGAATTTGCCGAATACACCGCACCGGTCGAGATCAACGAGGATTGCACGCTTTATGCCTATTCTGAAAAGGACGGCAGACAGTCCGCTGTTGCGGAGTTTGCGTATACGGTCTTTGAAGGCGCGATGAGCGTTCCGCAGGCACTCGCTGCGGGCGACGTCGCAAGCGCAAAGGTCGTTGGTCAGCTCGTGTACCGTTTCGGCAATTTCGGTTCTGTCAACTCCGCGGTCTTGCAGGCAAAGATCGACAATGAGATCTACGCGCTGCAGGTCTATATGCTGGGCGATACGTACGCGGATGGCACGCCGATTGAGATCGGCGACTGGCTTGTTCTGGAAGGCAAGCTGGGACCGTACGGCGGCGTACAGCAGATCCAGAATCTGAAGGAAACCCGCAAGGCGGAGCCCGGCGAGATCATCGGCGACGATGCAGCTGAGCCGCAGGTGTTCGAAGACTTTGCGAGCATCACGGGAAACCTTGACAGTCTCCTGACCGAATACGTTCTGATCAAAAACGTCACGCTCGGCGAGTACAAGGACAGCGGTTCCACCACTGTTAAGGACAGTACCGGCGCGTCTATTGCGATCTACCGTGCCGCGCCCTATCCTGTGGGCGTTCAGGCGGGCGATGTTGTGAACATCTATGCAGCCGTTTCGAAGTACAACACGACTGTTCAGCTCAGAAACGGCACGTCCAAGGACTACGTTCCGACAAACGATACCGTGGGCCCCGTCATCACACGTGTGAATACGGCGGAAGCCGAGGTCGGCAAGGCGTATAACTTCACCGTGACGGCTGAGGACGCAAGCGGCGTCAACAGCGTGACCGCGGACGTTATGCAGGGCGAAACGGTCCTGTATTCGTTCGAGGAGCCGGACGGCGTAGAGGACGACACCTATCAGTTCCTGATCCCGGCAAGCGTCATCACCGGCGGCAACCTGACCGTGAAGGTCACGGCAACCGACAAGTGGGAGCCTGCAAATGTAACAGTCGAGGAGTTTGAGCTTACCGTCATCGACCTCCCGCAGATCACGGGCTATGCGCCGGAAGCGAACAGCGCGACCGGCGACGACAAGCGCCCGACGATCTCCGTCACGTTCACAAACTGCGGCGAAAATCCGACCGTTGAAATGACCCTGAATGACGTCGCGGTCACACCGGTCGTCGAAGGCAATACCGCAACCTACACGCCCGATGAGGACATGGAGGATGGCAAGGTCACCGTGTACGTGAAGATCACGCGTGCGGACGGCAAGTTCTTTGAGACCAACTGGAGCTTCACGGTCGGCGTTGCGACCTATCAGCTGTACTTCGGCGAGCTGCATTCGCACACCGCGGAGTATTCCGACGGTACCGGCACGCTGGAGCAGGCGCTTGAGCATGCGAAAAACGCACAGCAAATCGACTTCCTTGCGGTCACCGACCACAGTAACTACTACGACACCAAGGACAACCCGAACGGCGACCTGACGGACGCTTCAAAGGGCAAGATGACAGTGGACGGTTCCATGACGCTCTGGCAGGAAGCGAAGGCGACGGCGGAACAGTATGCAGACGCAAACTTCATCCCGATCATCGGCTTTGAGATGACGTGGTCCGGTCAGTACGGCCATATCAACACGTTCAACTCGATCGGCTTTGAGTCCCGCAACGTGCCGAAATACGTTGTGAAGGGCGGCCCGGGACTTATTGCGTACTATGACCGTCTGGTCGAGGTCGCGCGCATCGACAAGGAAAACGGCAGAAAGAGCACGATCAACCAGTTCAACCATCCGGGCACGACGTTCGGTACGTTTGAAGACTTCGCACATTACACCCCCGCGTACGACGAGCTGATCACCATGATCGAGGTCGGCAACGGCGAGGGCAAGGTCGGCGGTTCGATGTACTGGCCCTCCTACCAGTACTACACCATGGCGCTGGACAAGGGCTGGCACCTTGCGCCGACCAACAACCAGGACAACCA
>CAMNHT010000171.1 GCA_946539625.1 uncultured Clostridia bacterium
AGCCGGGCGACACGATCGACATCCTGCTCGGCGGCAAGCACATGCTGTGCCGCGTGGAAAAGACGCCGGAAGTCGTGCGCAAGGAGGACGCGGATTCGCTCTATACCGTGCTTTCGGGAGGGGAATCGTGAGCGCGTGCGGCGTTCTGCTCTGCGCAGGCGCGTCCAATCGCATGGGCTTTGATAAGCTGAACACGCCCCTCTGCGGAAAGACCGCGATCGAGCGCTCAATGGAAGCGCTGATTTTGGGCGGGTGCGATTCGCTTGTGTTTGTCGTGAGCGGCGAAAGCAAACAGACCGTCGCGTCGTTAGCTGTGCCCGTGCCGTATACGGTCGTTTCGGGGGGCGAACAGCGGACCGATTCGGTCCGAAACGGGTTAAACGCCGCTTCGGGCGAGATCGCGGTCATCCATGATGCGGCGCGCTGCTTTGTCGATCCCGCGATCGTTCGGGCAAGCATTGAATCCGCAAAAGCATACGGCTCCGGCGTCGCCGCGATCCCCGTGACCGACACGGTGGTACAGATGGGGGACGACGCGATGGAAACGCTCGACCGCAATACGCTTTTTCGCATGCAGACGCCGCAGACGTTTCGGCTTGATAAGATCCGCGCGGCGTATGAACGGGGTGATTACGCGACCGACGACGCCACCGTTTACGCAAGGATGTTCGGCGCGCCGCGGCTTGTTACGGGAAGCGAAGAGAACCGCAAGCTCACGACCAAAGCGGACTGGACGTGGGCGACCGACCGGCTTTGCCCGGCGGTGTACGGCATCGGGT
Source organism: uncultured Clostridia bacterium (assembly GCA_946539625.1). The sequence continues at coordinate 780 of CAMNHT010000171.1, forward strand.
TTGACACGCATCGGCTGGTCGAGGGGCGTAAGCTTTTTTTGGGCGGCGTACAGATCCCGTTTGAGAAGGGACTTCTGGGTCACTCCGACGCGGACGTGCTGCTGCACGCGATCATGGACGCGATCCTCGGCTCGCTGAAGCTCGGTGACATCGGAAAACTCTTTCCCGACACCGATCCGCAGTACGCGGGGATTTCGAGCCGCGTGCTGCTCCACAAGGTGAACGACATGGTGCAAAAACGGGACATGTTCATATCGCACGTCGACGCGACGGTGATCTGCGAGCGGCCGAAGCTTGCGCCGCACCGGGAGGAGATCGAACGCACGATCGCCGCGGACCTCGGCATATCGGCGGACGCGGTATCGGTCAAGGCAACAACAACGGAAGGAATGAACGACGAGGGGCGGGGACTGTGCATTTCGGCGCAGGCGATCGTCTCCGTTCGCCACAAATGATATGGAACGAAAAGATCAGGATCTTTGCATTTACGGCGCCAGAGAACACAATCTGAAAAACATCGACCTCGTTATCCCGCGCAACAAGCTCGTGGTGATGACGGGCGTTTCCGGCTCGGGCAAGTCCAGCCTTGCTTTCGATACGATCTACGCGGAGGGGCAGCGGCGTTACGTTGAGAGCTTATCTTCGTATGCGCGCATGTTCATCGGACAGATGGACAAGCCCGACGTCGACCGCATCGACGGGCTGTCGCCCGCGATTTCGATCGACCAGAAGAGCACGGGGCACAACCCGCGTTCGACCGTCGGTACGGTCACGGAAATCTATGACTATCTGCGCCTTCTCTATGCCCGCTGCGGCATTCCGCACTGCCCGAACTGCGGCAGGGTGATCGAGCGCCAGTCCATCGACACGATCGTCGATCAGGTCATGACGCTGCCGATGGGAAGCCGCCTTTCGATCATGGCGCCGTGCGTGCGCGGGAGAAAGGGCGAGCATGTGAAGGTGATTGAGCGCCTGCAGCGCGAGGGGTACGTCCGCGTGCGCGTCGACGGCGAGGTCTATCCGATCGAGGAAGCGCCGTCGCTCGACAAGCAGAAAAAGCACACGATCGAGGCGGTAATCGACCGCATCGTGCTGAAGGAGGGCGTGGAAAGCCGCCTTACCGAATCGCTTGAACACGCATTCGCGCTTGGTCAGAACCTTGCGATCGTCGCGGTGCAGGACGGGGAGGAGACGCTGTTTTCGCAAAACTATGCCTGCCCGGACTGCGGGATCGCGCTCGAGGAGCTTGCGCCGCGCGCGTTTTCGTTCAACAACCCGTTCGGCGCGTGCCCGACCTGTCTCGGGCTCGGCGAGCAGATGAAGATCGATCCGACGCTGATCGTGCCGGACGAATCGCTGTCCTTAAACGAAGGCGCGATCAAAGCGCCGGGCTGGAAAAGCGGCACAAACAACGTTTTTTCCGATATGTATTACGAGGCGATCGCGCGGCATTTCGGCTTTTCGCTGGACACGCCGTTTTGCGACATTCCGAAGGCGGGGCGCGACGCGCTTCTGTACGGCACGACCGAAAAGATGGAGGTACAGTACGAGCGCAGCTTCGGCGGCGGGCACTTTTTAGCTTCGTTTGAGGGCATCGTGCCGAACATGGAGCGGCGGTACCGCGAATCCCAGAGCGACTGGGCAAAGGCGGACATTGAAACGTATATGGCGCATATCCCGTGCCCGGACTGCAAGGGAAAGCGATTGAAGCCCACCTCACTTGCCGTCACCGTCGGCGGGATCAATATCGCCGATCTATGCGATATGAACGTCAAGCGCTCGCGGGAATTTTTGAATCATCTGACGCTTACGCCGACCCAGCAGACGATCGCGGCGGCGATCTTAAAGGAGCTCGACGCGCGTCTCGGCTTCCTCGTCAATGTCGGATTGAATTACCTCACGCTATCGCGCGGGGCGGCAACGCTGTCCGGCGGCGAAAGCCAGCGCATCCGGCTCGCCACGCAGATCGGCAGCGGGCTCGTCGGCGTGCTCTATATCCTCGACGAGCCGTCGATCGGTCTGCATCAGCGCGACAACGCAAAGCTTCTGGAAACACTGAAAGGCCTTCGCGATCTCGGCAATACGCTGATCGTCGTCGAGCATGACGAGGAGACCATGCGCGCCGCGGACTTCATCGTGGACATCGGTCCCAGAGCCGGTGTGCACGGCGGCGAGATCATGGCGGCGGGCACGCCCGAGGAGGTCATGGCATGCGAAACCTCACTGACCGGGCAGTACCTGAGTCATAAACGCACCATCCACGTCCCCGAAACGCGCAGACCGGGCAACGGAAGCGTACTCACCGTGCGCGGGGCAAGGGCGAACAATCTGAAGAACATCACGGTTGATTTCCCGCTCGGAAAGTTCATCTGCGTGACCGGCGTTTCGGGATCGGGTAAGTCGTCGCTCGTCAACGAGGTGCTGAAAAAACGGCTGCTGCACGATCTGAACCGCGCGAAGGTCCGCGCAAAGGATCACGACGGGATCGACGGCATCGAGCATCTCAACAAGATCATCGACATCGACCAGAGCCCGATCGGGCGCACGCCGCGGTCGA
>CAMNHT010000172.1 GCA_946539625.1 uncultured Clostridia bacterium
CGTTACGCGATGGCGGCGAAAGCGCTGAGAAGCTGAAACGGTTCCAGACGATTAGAACACATAACCGACTCGGTGCGGTCCTCATTTGGGACCGCACCGTTTTCTTTCGGACGGATCGAAATATGCTCCTGCGTTGACAAGCGGAGACCGGACGGGTTATAATGAAAATACAACAGGTGGCATGGCCGCCTTTTTCGGGAGTTAGCAATGGCAAAAAATGGGAAACGGATGATTCATCTTGCGGTCATGGTCGCACTTTTTTGTTTGCTCGCCTGCAGGGACAACGACGCGCAGCAGCACGTCGAAGCAACAGCCGAACCGACAATGGAGATTGCGGAGCTTCCGCAGGAGGATGAGATCCTTGTGGAAACAAGCACAGAGATCCCGGCCGTCAATACGCCTGTGTCGACGCCGGTTCCGACACCGGAAGAGACGCCGACTCCGTTGCCGACGGGCACGCCTGTTCCGCCGCCTGCGACCGTTACGATCGGTGCGATCGGCGATATCATGATTCCCAGCGGGATCCTGAGCGACGCAAAGACGTCGGATGGAGAATACGATTTCGGCAATCTGTTCGCACCGTTTTCGGAATTGTTCCGATCGGTGGACCTGATGTGCGGAAACCTGGAAACGCCGCTCGGCGGCAGGGAAGCGGGGTTTTCGCAAAAAAAGGATAAGACGGGCGCACTCATGTTCAACGCGCCGGATTCCGTACTGGACGCACTGAAGGAGAGCGGCGTCGATATGATCACGACCGCGAACAATCACTGCCTGGACATGGGCGCGGACGCGCTGTATCGCACGATCGAGACGATCCGTGCATACGGATTGATACAGACCGGCACGTTTCTGAACGCGGAGGATCGTGAAAAACCCTGCATCGTGGAGCTGAACGGGATCAAAATCGGCTTTGTCGCCTCTACAAGAGGCATCAATTCCGGCTCGGCCGGAAAGATGCGCGACGAGGAAAAACAAACGACAATCGCGTATCTGCTGAACGGCAGCAAACTGCATGATGCCGTGTTCGAGGATATCCGGCGCGTTCGCGAGGCAGGGGCGGAGTTTGTGATCCTGTTTGCGCATTGGGATTATGAAAACGATAATCCGACGGCGGAAGCGACCCGACAGTTTGCAAGACAGCTTCTGGAAGCCGGCGCGGACTGCATCATCGGCTCGCATCCGCATCGGATCAAGGATGCTGAATTTGTGACCGTACAGCGCGCGGACGGACCGTATACGGGGCTCGTACTGTACTCGCTCGGCAATTTCTCCGCCAACAACACCTTCGAAAAGATGGTGGGTATGTTTGCGGAGATCACGCTTGAGAAGGACTTCGTAACCGGCAAGGTGACGCTGTGCGACGCTGCCGTGCTGCCGACGTTTTCGATCCGGCGCGCAGGAAACGCACAGCGGTTTACCGTCGTTCCCGCATACGCGGACACATCTATGATCACCGGTCTCAAATCTCCGCTTACCGATTCCGAGATCAAGTCGATCGCAAAAGCTCGGGAGCATGCGCTCAAACGGTTCGGAAGCCCCGACGGCGTACGGATCCTGGACGAACCGTAAAAACGAAATATGAAAAAACGCTCGTGACGCAGGCCACGGGCGTTTGTCGTTTTATTCAGAATAGATCAAGGAGTTCGGAAAGGGAGCGGACAACGGCGTCCGAAGGATCGTCCGCGGGTCGGTATACGGCGGTTGGACCGGAAAGAATGCGAACGGTTTTCATACCGAGCGCTTTTGCGGGACGGATATCATTGTCGATGCGATCGCCGATCATCACGGCGTTACGGGGCTTGCATCCGGCTTTCCGCAACGCCCAAAGGAAAATGGCGGGATCGGGCTTTGCCGTGCCGCGCTCCGCCGAGGCGGCGATCACGTCAAAGAATCGCAGAATGCCCCAATTATGAAGTCTTTCTTTCGTTCCGGGGAGTTGGTTTGCAATGACGCCGAGCGGGTATCCGCGGGATTTCAGCGCTTCGAGAACGGCGATGCAGTCGGGATACGGATGCTCGTATTCGGAACGCCACGGCGCTTTTTTCAATCCGAAAAACGCCGCTGCCTGCGTATAACCGTCAAGTCCCTGCGCCCAAAAGCGAACTGCTGCCTGCTGAAATTCCGAAACGCGCACGTCCGAGTTTTGAACCGTTTCGGTAAAGCGGGTATCATACACTTCGCTCTCGTCGATCAACGTGGAGCCGAGATCGAAAAAGACCCATTCGATTTCGGATGCGGTCCGTTCCGTCATATGGGTCATATCGCTTCGATCGCTGCGGTCAGCGCGCGGACACTGAGGTCAAGCGGCAGATCTCTTTCGAGCGGGATATGCACAAACGCAACGCGCGTTTCCGTGCCGGAAAAATGATCGAGCAGCGTGTAGAGAAGATCGTTGCATACGTACGCGCCTGCGGAATAGGAGAGCTTCGAAGGGACGCCTGCCGCGGCGATCGCCGCCGTCATTCGGCGTACCGGAAGCGTGGAAAAATACGCGGCGGGACCGTTCGGTCTGACCGGTTCGCCGTTGAACTTCTGTCCCGCGTTGTCTGAGATCGACGCATCGCGTGCGTTGACGCCGATGAGTTCCGGCGTAACGGCGGTTCTGCCCGCGGCAAGTCCGACGGAAAGGATCGCGTCCGCGCGACACGCTTCGGCGGCTTCGATCGCAAGACGCGCGGCATTACCAAATTCCACCGGAAGAAGAAGCTTATGAAGCTTCCGTTCGCCGATCTTTTCGGGAAGCGCGTTTACCGCCTCCCAAGAGGGGTTTCTCAATTCGCCGCCGAACGGCATAAATCCGGTAATGAGCAAAGTTTTCTCTTCCATTTCCGCATTCGCCTTTCTCTTTGATCGCTTGTATTCTACCATGCGGCGGACGTTCCGTCAAAGAATTTATTATATTTTTTTGGGAGCGTCCGGACCCGTATACAAACGCGAAATCGTATGTTAAAATGTGGTCGAATAGAGGTGGAAATCGCCCCTAAAAAGTAATAACGGAGGATTTGCATTCTTATGACCGCACAGGAAATTATGACGATGATCCGCGAGCAGGACATCAAGATGGTCGATTTCAAGATCGTTGACATCGACGGACAGTTCCGCCATGTGACCATTCCCGCAGCCAATTTCACCGAGGAAACGTTACAAAACGGCATCGGCTTCGACGCGTCCAACTACGGCTACGCCGTCGTCGAAAAGAGCGACATGGTCTATATCCCCGATCTGGACACCGCCATGATCGATCC
>CAMNHT010000173.1 GCA_946539625.1 uncultured Clostridia bacterium
TCCGGTGTGTGAACCGGCTCGGGTTCGGGTGCCGGCGCGGGCTCCGGTGTGTGAGCCGGTTCGGGTTCGGGTGCCGGCGCGGGCTCCGGCTTGTAAACCGGTTTCGGGTCCGGTATCGGCGCGGGTTCCGGCGCGTAGATTGGCGCAGGCTCCGGCATATAAACCGGCTCGGGTTCCGGAACGGGCTCCGGCGTGGGCTCTGATTCCGACATCACGAAAGCGTTGGATTCAAACGTTTCCGGGATCGGGGCTTCTGCGGATTCGGGCTCCGGATCAACAGTCGGCACGATCGGCTCGACTTCGGCGTCCAGCAGCGACGCACCGCAGAAAAAGCAGAATTTGGCCTGATCGGTTACAACTTTTTGACAAACAGGACAGGTTTTCATGGCGACTCCTTTCAAGATGGATGGACGGACACCGTTTCGCCGTCAAGAAGAAACGTGACGGTACCGTCCGTATCGGTGCAATAAAACGCTGTACGGGTATCATACAGCAGCGAAAGCGTCTCTCTGTGCGGATGACCGTAGTCGTTGTCCGCACCGCATGAAGCGACCGCAAAGTCCGGATCGACCGCGAGGAAGAATCCGTATCCGGTCGAGCTGGATGAACCGTGATGACCGAGCTTCAGAACATTTGCGCGAAGCATGGACTGCGGAAACGTGTCGAGCATTCGCTTTTCCGCAAGCGCTTCCGCGTCACCGGTCAGCAGCACAGCAGTATCTCCGTAACGAACATGCAGCACAACGGAACGGTCGTTCATCTCATCCTGCTCCGTATCGTAGGATGCGATCGGACTCAATACCGTCACGGTACAGCTGTCCGCCCACGGGATCGTCATTCCGCCTTCTGCAAAGAAGACGGAGCAGCCGTTTTCGGAGAGCGCCGCGTCCACCGAAGCATACATGCCGATCGTTTCGGGAATCGTGACGAATGCTTCGACCGGATAGGCATCCAGAACGTCTGCCATGGAACCGATGTGATCCGCGTGCGGATGCGTTGCCACCACAACGTCGAGCGACGTAACTCCGTGCGCGTCCAGCACACTGTGAATACGTGCGAACGCATCCATCGGGCCGGCGTCCACGAGCATTGTTCGGCCCTCCGGAGAAACGAGCAAAATACTGTCTCCCTGACCGACATCGATCACGACGACCTCGAGCGACGGATCGGAGACGTCCGGCGTATCCGGACGTGCCGCGATCAGCGCTTCCCGCAGCGACTGCTTTTCCGCGTCAAGCGGCTCGTATACGTCCGGGTGCGAGCAGCCGAACGCAGACAACAAAAGCAGCGCAAGGATCAGCGCAAGGAGACGAAGCAGCGATTTCATGCGTATATTATACAATACTTCCGTACGCTTTGCAAGCAGTCAGAACCGTCGATTTTATCTTTTCGTCTTGCCGCACGTGCGGCTTTCCGCTCACCGTGTGCGCAATCTCCTTCCGAAGCCGCCGCATCAGAAACCGATATCGGATCCGTTCGATCATGTCATTTTTCCTCCCGTTTGTTTGATGGGACAAGCATACCGGATCTCCTGTACGATAAACGGGAAAGAAACAGGAAATTTGCATTTGGTATGCGGGTATGCTATACTTTTTATAAGGGCATCGTGCGTGCTCAGGACCGGATACACGGAGGGAATTCTATGAAAAAATGGACGGTATTGGCTCTCTGCCTGTTATTGTTGATAAGCGCTGCCTGCACGGGAGACGCGCCGCAGACCGACGCACCGGAAGATCCGATCGTGACGGCAACAACAATGCCCGGAGAAACGCCGACGGAGCAGGACATAGAGATCGTTTCGGGCAATACCGAACCGGCATTGCCGACAGAGGAACCTTCGACGCCGGATCCGACCGAAGAGCCGACCGGGGAGCCGACGCAGCCCACGCCTGTGCCCAAACCGACGCCGACGCCGAGACCGACGCCGCAAATGACATACGGCGCGCCGCAAAGCTTCAAGCCGAGCAAAACGGTCAAGGATGAGCAGCTGCCCGTCGTATACCGGATGTATGAAATGAACCCGAAAGGGAAGAAGGAAGCGCAGATGTTCACCTACGACCTCAACGGGGACGGCAAGGCGGAGAAGATCTCGTTCAAGCTGGATCATAACAAGAACAGAACGACGATCACTGCGGGCAAGCAGTCGATTCGCCTCGACGAGGGTTCCGAACTGATATATGCCATGCTGATCGATCTTGACCCGGAAACGCCGTATACGGACCTTGTTGTCGCCATTGATATGGCTTCCGACGATTACGTTGTGATCGCGCTGCACTGCGAGGATGGCAAGCTTGTGCGGGGTGAGACGGTTTACAATGAAATCTGGCTCGATGAAACCGGCGTTCTGCAGCGTTATGAAATAACTGACCTTTTGGGCTCGCACATAGGCTGGCGCAGCTGCTGGGGCGAGCATTTTGAAACGAACGACGAATGGCTCGACTTGCATGCGTGGACTGAGGAAGAGATTCGGGAGGAGATCAAGGAGATCGGGGATTACGGCTTTATGCTGCAGCTGAAACGTGAATTGCCCTGCACGATCGACGGAGAATCCGCAACGCTGCCCGTCGGAACGATGCTGTACATGACGCGTTTCCACGAGTCGCGCACGCTTGCGGAAGTTCGGACCGCGGACGGCGTAACCGCCTTCATAACGTTCGACAGAAACGAGGATGAGGATATCTACTGTCCTTATCTGATCGACGGCATCCCGCAGGATGATTATTTTGAATACGAACTGCTGTATGCGGATTGACGCGCTGCCAACAAAAAAGCCGTCGGGATTGTCTCCCGGCGGCTTTTGCCGTATGCAGTTAAGACAGATGTTCCGTAAAGTGGCAGGCGTAGGGGAGATTGCCGACGTCCGTCAGGACGCGGCGCAGCTTTTTTGCATAATCGCCGAGCTGTTCGTCCATGAAATCGCCGTTGATGAGAACGATCCAGACACTGCGGGAAAGGTCGGTAAGGCAGTCGTGCAGCGCGTCAAGGTTTTTGCCGTAATAGTCCGGCAGCCGCAGCGTTTTCGCAAGGTATTCATGCGCCACCTCGATCGAAGTCATACGCCGTCCGTCGATGATGATGAATTCCATATCAATCCCCTCCGTATAAAAGCGTGAACGATTCGTAATGGTCGTCCGTGTAGTAGATCAGTCCGTCGTTGCTGAACACGATGCGCTTTGCACCGCGGCTTTTTTTACCGCGCGTGTCGATGTCGCATTCGGTGTA
>CAMNHT010000174.1 GCA_946539625.1 uncultured Clostridia bacterium
GGACCGAGCGTTCCGTAGATCCTGACGTGTTTCATTGCGCCCCCTCCTGCGTTTATTGATGCACGCAGTATACCACAGAAACCGGTATGCCGTAAACAGCAATCCTTTGCATCATGCAATTCTGTTTTTTTCAAATTTCTTTATTTTCTTTAAATTTCGTTTTAGGAAGCGCCTGTATGATGGAGCCATCAAAGAAAGCGAGGATACGCATATGGAAAGCGTACAGGCACCGATCACCGTGATGCAGCGGTATGAATGGAAGTACATCTTAAGTGAAGAGCAGACGGAATTCTTCTGCGAACAGTTGAACGGTCATATGGAACCTGACGCGTACGGGCTCACGACGATCTCATCGCTCTACTACGATACGCCGGACAGAAGGCTCGTCCGGGCTTCACTCGAAAAGCCGGAATTCAAGGAAAAGATTCGGCTCCGCGCCTACGGCCGCGCGACCGATACGACGCCGGTATTTCTCGAGCTCAAGCGCAAGGCATTCGGCATCGTCTATAAGCGCCGCGTTGTTGCTACGATCCCGGAGGTGCGGGCGTTTTTCGAAGGAACGCTGGATCTTGACGAGGACGGACAGATCGACCGCGAGATCACCTATTTCCGCGATTACTATAAGAAGCTCGTACCGTCGTGCATGATCCTCTATGACCGCACCGCGTACTATGAGCCGGACGGCGATCTGCGGCTGACCATCGACCGCAACCCGCGCTACCGCATGGACGCGCTGACCTTCGATCACGCGCCGGTCGGGATCCCGCTTCTGGGCCGGGGCGAGTCGATCCTTGAACTCAAGGTGCAGGACACGATCCCGCTGTGGCTTTTGCGCATCTTCTCCGAGGGAAAGATCCGGCGCGGGAGCATCTCGAAGTACGGCGAAGCGTACCGCCGCGAGCAGCACCTGTTTTAAGAGACAGAAAGGAGTTTTATCATGTTTGATTCGATTTATTCTTCCTCCGTGACCGCTTCCGAATTCTTTATCATGGCGGGCGTCGCCGTGCTCTCGGGCGCGCTGTACGCATGGATCATGTCGAGACGGGTGCGCGCCACCAAACGCTTCTTCATCGTCGCTGCGCTGATCCCGTTCGTTGTCGGCGCCATGATCACCTTCGTGAACGGCAACATCGGCGCGGGCGTTGCGATCGGCGGCGCGTTCGGGCTGATCCGCTTCCGTTCCGCGCAGGGCACGGCGGACGAGATCGCGGCGATCTTCATCGCCATGGGCGCGGGCATCGCGTTCGGCATGGGCTATCTTGCCTACGGCGTCATCATCCTGCTCGGGCTCGGGATCCTGTTCTTCCTCTTCTCCGCGCTGCACTTCTTTGACAGCAAGCGGACTACGGAGGAACGACTTCTGAAAGTCACCGTGCCGGAATCGCTCGAATATACCGACATGTTCGACGAAGTGTTCGCGCGGTACTTAAAGAGCGCGGAACGCATCGGCGTCAAGACGACCGGTATGGGCTCGATGTTCCGTCTGTCGTTTCTGATCCGCATGAAGGACCCGAAGGAGGAGAAGGCGTTCATCGACGCGCTCCGCACACGAAACGGCAACCTGGAGATCGCAATGCTCCCGTACAGCGAACAGCAGGCGCAGCTTTGATGCTTGCGCGATCCGAAACCGTATAGTACAATAAATGAAAGAGAGGTACATCCACATGAAACGATTATCAGCTGTTTTTATCATACTTGCGCTTTTGTGCGTCGCCTGCGGCGGACGGGCGCAGACAAGTTCCAACGCTTCGACCTCTGATGCAGCGTCCGGCATTATCGTCACCGCAACCGCGGACGCTTCAGAGGGTTCGACCGTCACGGCAACCGCCGCACCCGAGACGGAAGCGCTGACCGATCCGACCGACGATTCCAAGGTCTCGACCGACGATTTTTCCGTCACGGGTGACGCCGGCGCGATCACGCCGGACGGCGCGGTCTATACGATCACCGCAGCGGGCGAATACACGCTTTCCGGCGCGCTCTCTGACGGTCAGATCGTGGTGGACGCGGGCGACGACGACGAGGTCAAGCTGATTTTTGACAACGCGTCTGTTTCGTGCAGCTTCGGCGCGCCGATCCTCATCAGGAACGCCGCGGAGGTCACTGTGAAGGCGGAAAAGGACACCTATAACACCGTAACGGATCTTCGTACCGGCAGCACGGAGAACGTTGAGGAGGACGCGGCGATCTTCGCAGCCTGCGATCTGAAGCTCTCCGGCAGCGGCACGCTGATCGTCGAGACCGCGTTTGACAACGGCGTCAAGTCGAAGGACGATCTGTCCGTCAAGAACCTGACGCTCAAGGTCAGCGCGAGCGGCAACGCTCTGAAGGGCAACGATTCGGTCGAGATCAAGTCCGGCAATCTCATCCTGATCTCTACCGCGTCCGACGGCGTCAAAACCGAGAATTCCGACGTCTCGTCCAAGGATAAGCAGCGCGGCACCGTCTCGATCACGGGCGGGCAGGTCGACATCTATGCGGCGTGCGACGGCATCAGCGCGGCGTACAACGTCGAGATTTCCGAGGAGGAATCGTGCGTCGTCAACATCTATACCGCATCCTATGCCGAGGAAAACGCGAGCGCGGCGGTTTCGGAGCGCTATCTCATTGTACCCGGCTCTTTGTACACCGAAGCATGCGACTACTACGCATACCTCTACAACGACGACGATGCGGCGGGCGTATACGTGAAGTGCACCTATGAGACGATGATCTACGGCGGACGCACCCCGTATTACGGACTGGTGTTCCGGCTTGCGGACGGCTATTCGAACATCCTGTTCCACATGGTCGACAGCGGCGCGACGCCCGACGGCGAGAACTATAAGGCGTCGACCGCGGGCGAGACCGTCAACGCGGCGATGAACGGGTACCTGATCACCTCGGTTTCCGGCGGTCTGATCGCCGGTGACTGGGTGCAGATATCCGACGGCGGTGATTCGTCCAAGACGACCTATTCGTCCAAGGGCGTGAAGGCGGAGAACGAGATCATCATCGACGGCGGCGTCATCACCGTTTATGCGGGCGACGACGGTCTGCACGCGAACGGCGGCAACGCTTTGGAGAACGGCGAGACGGGTCTCGGCAGTATCACGGTCAACGGCGGCGAGCTCACGATCACCAGCGCGGACGACGGCATGCACGCCGACAACGCGCTTACGATC
>CAMNHT010000175.1 GCA_946539625.1 uncultured Clostridia bacterium
GACGATCCCCTCGACGCTTTCCGATTTCATCCGCTGGGGCGAACAGACCTGCCCGGCGGACCGCTATATCCTGCTTCTGTGGGACCACGGCGGCGGTCCGGTTTACGGCTTCGGCTACGACGAGTTTCAGCCCTATACGGCAACGCTGACCATCGACGAGATGCAGCAGGCTTTGAAGGACGGCGGGGTCTACTTTGATCTGATCGGCATGGACTGCTGCCTGATGTCGTCGCTGGAGGTCTGCTGCGCGCTGTATGACTACTGCGACTACACGCTTCTCTCGGAAGACTTTGAGCCCGGCTGCGGCTGGTCGCATACCGGATGGCTTTCCGCGCTTGCAAAAAACCCGGCGATCGAAACGGAAGCGCTTGCGAAGATCGCGATCGACGATTCGATCCGCATTGCGGAAAACCTGTCCGGTGAGGACGGCGGCATGACGCTCGCGCTGATCGATGAGGCGTATCTGACGCTTCTGTACCCCGCGTGGGTCGAGTTTGCCTACGCAAACGAAGAAACGCTGCTTTCAAGAAACTTCAGCCAGCTTCGTGAATCGACGGGACGCGTCCATCCGCGGCTTTCGCGGTCGGTCGGCAACTGGTTCACCGAAAGCGACACGACGCTTGAGGACTACTGCATCACCGACATGCTGTCCCTTTCCGCGAACATTCCTTCCCCGCAGTCCGACGCGCTCTCGGCGGCGCTGGACCGGGCGATCGTGTACTACGGCGCGACCTCGGGCGAAACGACGCTTTCCGGGCTTTCGGTGACGCTTCCGTACGGCGATCGGACGTTCTATGATGAACTCAGGCGCGTATTTTTGAACGCAGGCATTGACGAGGAATACGTGACGTGGCTTCAGAAATTCGTCTCGGTGAAGACGGAGACCGCGTTCTACGACTTCGGGACCTGGAACGGCTGGGACGATTATTCCGGCGTCTATGACTGGGGCGGCTTGGGCGAACTGTTCGGCTTCCGCGAATGGGCAGAGGACTGGACCGGCGACTGGAACGTCGGCGGCGTTGATATTGATGACGTGCTGAACCGGCTGTTCGGCGGATGAAAGGAATCTGTATGAAACGAATTTTAATTGTATTTGCGGCGTGCCTTCTTCTGTGCCTGCCGCTTGCCTGCGTGAAAACACCCGCAGAAGCGACCGAACCGCCCGCTGTTTCCGTGCCGGAAACGCTGGAGCTTACGCTGACGCTGCCGCTCGGCGCGCGGGACGCCGTGACAAAGACGATCCCCTCGTACGCCGCGGGATTTTCCGCAAAGGACGGCGAAGCGCTGACGCTTTCTGTTGCAAGCGCCGATCCCTCCGTCGCAGAGTGCGTCCTACACGAAAACGGCACGCTGTATGTGATCGCGCGCGGCGTAGGCGAAACGAAGGTCACCGTGACCGCCGTGACCGCGTCCGGGGAGGAGAACGCCGCGACTGTTTCCGTAAAGGTCACCGACGCGCGGCGTACGCTTGCGCTGATCGTGCTCGGCGTGCTTGCCGTTGCGCTCCTGGTGCTGCTCGGAAAGCCATCCGCAAAGAAACCGGAGCGAGAAGCCGCCTCAGCGCCGGAAGCGGCGCCTGCCGTGCCCGTAGAAGCGCCCGACCCGGTCGTGATCTTTGAAGAGGAACCGAAAGAAAATCCCGAAAGGAGATAAATGTATGATTCAGGAAACCGTAGAACGCTATCGTACCTATCTTGAAAAGCTCCGCGCGTACAACCACGCGATGGGGCTGATGAGCTTTGACATGAACACGATCATGCCGAAGGGCGCAGGTCCCGTGGTCGGCAGCACGTTCGGCGTGCTCAGTGAAGTCATGTATGACATGGTCACCGCACCGGAAACCGTTCAGATGCAGCAGGAGATCCTTGCGCATCGCGACGAGGTCGACCCCGCCATCGTGCGGACCGCGGAGCTTGCCATGGAGGAGCACGCGCGCGTCGCCTGCATTCCGAAGGAGGAATACGTGCAGTACACGATCGACCAGACGACCGCCGATCAGGTCTGGCATGAGGCGAAGATCAAGAGCGATTTCGAAATGTTCCGCCCGCACCTTGAAAAGCTCGTCGCGGCGCAGAAGCGCTTTGCAAAGTATTACCGTCCCGACGCGCCGGTCTACGACACGATGCTCGACGGATACGAGAAGGGGCTCAACACCGCCATGCTCGACAAATTCTTTGCGACCGTACGCGAACGGCTCGTGCCGGTCATCGCAAAGATCAAGGATCAGCCCGACGTATCGTTCCTGCACACGCACTATCCGACCGCCGATCAGCGGATCTTTTCGGACTACCTGATGGACGTGCTGGGGCTTGACAGACGTTACTGTATCATCGGCGAAACGGAACACCCGTTTACCACGGAGTTCACGAAGTACGACGTGCGCATCACCACGCACTACCACGAGGACGCGGTCGAGTTGTCGATGTACAGCGTCATCCACGAGGGCGGTCACGCAACCTATGAGCGCAACATCGCCGACGAGATCGCGAAGCTTCCGATCGGCTGCGGCGTTTCGATGAGCGTACATGAGTGCCAGTCGCGCTTCTTTGAAAACATCATCGGCAGAAGCGAGCCGTTCATCGAAGCGATCTTCCCGAAAATGCAGGAGATCTTCCCTGCGCAGCTGAACGGCGTCACCGCGCACGATTTTTACGTCGCGGTCAACAAGGCGGAGCCGTCGCTCATCCGCACCGAGGCGGACGAGCTGACCTACGCGCTGCACGTCATGGTGCGCTACGAGCTCGAAAAGCGGCTCTTTAACGGCTATCTTGAAGTAAAGGACCTGCCGAAAGAATGGAATCGGCTCTATAAGGAATATCTCGGCATCGACGTGCCGGACGACCGCCGCGGCGTGCTGCAGGATTCGCATTGGGCGAGCGGGCTTTTCGGCTACTTCCCCTCCTACGCGCTGGGCAGCGCGTACGGCACACAGCTCATCAAGCGCATGGAGCAGGATATCGACGTATGGACGAACGTCCGCGAGGGCAACCTCAAGCCCGTCGTGGAATGGCTCACGGAGAAGATCTATCGCTTCGGCAGCATGAAGGAGCCGGTCGCGCTGATGGAGGAGGTCTTCGGCGCGCCGTTCGACCCGACATACTATACGGACTATCTGACGAAGAAATACAGCGAGCTGTATCATCTCAGCTGAG
>CAMNHT010000176.1 GCA_946539625.1 uncultured Clostridia bacterium
TCGGCAAATATGGTTACGCCGCGAAAACGCTTATCGCTGCTGCAGGAAATAATGGCAGCGGAGATGGCGCGGCGGATGGCGGCGCTTTGATTGCCGCTCATATGAACGCGATAACGGTATCGATTGTTCACGCGGTAAACGGGAAGCGGCGCCGGTCCGAGCACGCTTGTCCCGCCTATTTCCCTGGCAGAAAGAGTTAAAAGATCAAACAGATATCGGCTTGCCCATTCGACTTGCTCCTCACTTTGACCGGAAGCTGTAACCGTATAGCGGTCAAGAAGCGGCGGGGCTTTTTGAAGCCGTCTCAGTTCGATCTCAGAGGCATAGAAGTCCTCATAGTCCTGAACAGCTGCCTGCCTGATCGTCTGGTTTTCCGGGGTAAAGGTCTGGATCACGGCACGCCCGGATTTGCTGCCGCGTCCGCTTCGCCCGACGACCTGGGTAATGAGAGAAAACGTTCGTTCTCCCGCCCGATAGTCGCCGGAATAAAGACTCTGATCGGCGGAAATCACACCAACCAGCGTCACATTTTCAAAATTCAGTCCTTTTGTGACCATCTGCGTTCCGACCATGATCGGAATGTTGCGGTCGCGGAATTCATCAAGCAGCTTTTCGTGCGAGCCGACCGGCGTCACCGTGTCGGTATCCATACGCAGAACTTCAACGCCGGGAAAAAGCTCGTGCAGCTCTTCTTCCACGCGCTGTGTCCCGCTGCCGATGAATTTCAGTTCACCGCCGCAGGATGGACACGCGCTGTCGACACGACGTGAATAACCGCAATAATGACACATCAGCCGCCTTTTTGCACTGTGATAGGTCAAAGATACGCTGCAGTTCGGGCAGCGGTAGGTATACCCGCATTCGCCGCAGCTGACAAGTTTATTCGTTCCGCGTCGGTTGATAAAGAGAATGCTTTGCTCGCCGCTGTCAAGATTCCGCTGAAGCTCATCGCGGAGGATCGAACTGATGTCACTGCCGTTCCCGCGTCTGAGCTCACGCTTCATATCGACGATTTCAACAGCGGGAAGTTCCTTTTCGTTATAACGCTCTTTCAGTTCAAAGTAGCTGTATGTGCCCTTTCTGGCAGCGTACATGCTTGCGATCTGAGGAGTAGCTGAGCCGAACAAAAGAAGCGCACCGGAGCGTGCGCATAGGAACTTTGCGACTTCACGCGCGTCATATCGCGGCGTGTTTTCGGATTGATAGGTCTCTTCCTGTTCTTCATCGATGATCAGAACCCCGAGATCGGAAACCGGCGCAAAAACCGCGCTGCGCGTGCCGATCACGAGATGAGCTTCGCCCCGTTTGATGCGTTTCCATTCATCGTATCGCTCTCCGACGGAAAGCGAGCTGTGGAGAACGGCGACCTGATCGCCGAAGTGGGACGAAAAGGTCTCCAGCATCTGGGGCGTCAAAGCGATTTCCGGCACGAGAAGAACAGCACTTTTTCCCTTGAGGAGCGCATCGCTGATCAGGTGGATATAAACGCTGGTTTTTCCGCTTCCCGTAACGCCGAAAAGGAGCGCAGCATTTGCCTTTTCGCTTGTCATCAAGCCGCTCAGCCCCTCATAAGCCTGTTTCTGAGCAAGGTTCAGCTCAGGAAGCGGCGCGCTTTCGACCTTTTTCATTTCCGGGCGGCGATAAACCTCGCGCTCGGAGAGCGTGATCGCGCCGGCTTTTACAAGCGCATTCAGAGAAGGCCTCTTTGCTCCGGTATGCAAAAGCATATCCCTTGTCGGAAGCGTTTCAAAACAGCAAAGAAGCTCCAATAGCGCCGATTGCTGTGGGGATCTCATGCGCTTTGCTTCAACAAGCGCCTCGGCTTCGTCGCCGGAAAGAGCAAGCGTTGCAATCTCGATCGTTTTATCATTTGCCTTGCGTTTTCCCTGTTGATCAAACCACAAACCGGCGGGCAGCATGGCGCGGACCGCATCATAGACCGTGCAGAAAAAACGCTCGCGCATGAACAAAGCCAGCTTGATCTGCTGTTCTGAGAGAACATTTTCGCGGTCGAGAACGCGACGGATGCTTTTCAGAGATGCAAGCTCGCTGTCGCTTTCGAGAGATAATACAACGCCCTCCGAGCTACGGTTGGCCTTTCCGAACGGAACCTCGACACGTGTTCCGACGCAAACAGCAGCAGAAAACTCTTCGGGGATCAGATAATCATAGGGCCTGTCTATGCTGTATGTTGCAGCGGAAACTGCTATCTTGGCAACATGATTCGGCATGGAACGACCCCCTTTTTAAGGATAACGGCAAAGCTTACTTTTTAATTGCCAGCTTACCGGTGAAAACCTCATCGATCGCGGAAGAAACAGGCTTTCTGTCGAGAGAAATGCCATTTTCCTCGGCTTCGGCCGAGATAACGCGTGCGCGGCGCGCAACGAGGTTGACAAGCTGGTAACGGCTGCCGATCTTATCGACAAGGTCAGCTACGGGGGGATAAAGCATCATAGTGGTATTCTCCATTCTGCCGCTGGGCGGCAATATTTTACTGAGCTGGTAATTATTCCTGCAGCATTTGCCTGCGAGCAGCAAAGCGGCATTTTTCCGCCGTGAGGATCGAGAGAAGCTCGTTTGCGGCGGAATCTATATCATCGTTGACCACGATATAGTCATAAAAATCTGCCTCGGCGTACTCTTCTCTGGCGCGGGCAAGGCGGCCTTTTATCGTCTCTTCGGTTTCGGTCCCGCGGGATTCAAGCCGTTTTTTCAGTTCGCCTAGAGAAGGCGGGATCAGAAAAATCATGATCGCGTCCGGCATTTTTTCCTTTACCTGACGGGCCCCCTGCACTTCGATGTCAAGAAAAACACTTTCGCCGGCAGAGAGCTTGTCCTCTACAAACTTGCGGGGCGTTCCATAGTAGTTGCCAACATAAACGGCATGCTCGAGAAGCTCGTCATTTTGAACCATCTGTTCAAATCTTGCGGCGTCGATGAAAAAATATTCTCTTCCGTCAACTTCGCCGGGACGGGGCTTGCGCGATGTAACGGAGGTAGAAAAGCACATCTTGTCCCGGCCGTTTATGGCCTTGAAGACGACGGTGGATTTTCCCGCGCCGGATGGCCCGGAGACAACGATCAATCTTCCCTTTTCAATCATTCTTTCTGTCCTGCTTCCTCTTTATTTGTTTCCTG
>CAMNHT010000177.1 GCA_946539625.1 uncultured Clostridia bacterium
GGCTTCTCCGCAGTCAACTGACAGAAAGGAAGGAAATTTGCTATGAAGAATCGGATCGAACAAATGCTGCGGGAACAGATCGAAGATTTGAAAGCGCTCGTGCGCATCCCGTCCGTATCGCGCGGAGACCCCGCCGAGCCCGGAAAACCGTTCGGCAAGACCGTGTATGAGGCTTTGCAGGCGACGCTCGCGATTGCACGCAAGCTCGGGCTGAAGGCGTGGGACGTCGACGGCTATTGCGGCGTGGTCGAGTACGGCGAGGGCGAGGAGTGCCTCGGGATACTTGCGCATCTGGACGTCGTGCCGGAGGGCGAGGGCTGGAGCGTTCCGCCGTATTCCGCGACGGAAAAGGACGGCCGCATCATCGGCCGCGGCACGCTGGACGACAAGAGCCCGGCGCTTTCCGCGATCTACGCGCTCGCCGCGATCAAGGACTGCGGCTATCCGATGAAGCGCCGCGTGCGCGTGATCCTCGGCTGCGACGAGGAGATCGGGTCTCTGGGCGTCGAACACTATCTCAAGGTCGAAGGACAGCCGACGCTGGCGTTCACGCCGGACGCGGAATACCCGGTCGTCAATTCCGAAATGGGCATCATGCACACTACGTATGAAAAGAAATATGTGTCCGAGCTCAGAATCGACTGCGGCACGGCGGCAAACGTCATCCCCGGCGTGATCCGCGCAACGCTTCCGTGCGAGGCGATCCCGGTCAAAGCGCCCGAGGGCTATACGGTGACTTACGAGGGCAACCGCATCACGGTCGAAGGCCGCGGCGGACACGCGTCCATGCCGGAGTTTGCGAAGAACGCGCTGCAGGCGCTGCTTCTGATCCTGGTGCAACAGCCGCTGGCGAAGGAAGACAAGGCGACGGTCCTGGCGCTGCATGCGCTGTGGAAGCTTGATATGCACGGCGAATCGCTCGGCATTGACGTGACAGACGAATCGGGCCGCATCACCTACCAGCCCGACGTGATCCGCTTTGATGAAAACGGCGTCCGCTTCATCGCCGACTGCCGTCATCCGTTCACCGCAAAGGCGGAGAATCTCCTGAAAACGTGGGATGAAGCGTACGGCAAAGCGGGCTTTGCCCGCACCGATACGGTCATCAAGCCGGGGCACTTCATTCCGGCGGATTCCGAACTCGTCTCCACGCTGATGAACGTCTACAACGAGCTGAACCACTCCGATTCGAAGCCGCTGTCGATGGGCGGCGGCACCTATGCGCGCGAGATGGAAAACGCGGTCGCGTTCGGTATTGTGCGTGAGGGCGAGGAAAGCATGTGTCACATGCCGGATGAGTCGATCGCGATCGAGGACATTCGCTTCAACACCATGTGCATGGCGGAAGCGATCCGCCGGCTCGCCGCCAAGTAATATGGCGCTTGTATACATTGTCGAAGACGACGCCGACATCCGTGAAATGGAGGCATACGCGCTTTCGAGCGCAGGTCTTTCCGCCGAATCCTTTCCGGAGAGCAAAGCGTTCTTTCAGGCGGTCAGGGATCGGATCCCGGACCTCGTGCTTCTGGATATCATGCTGCCCGGCGAGGACGGCATGACGGTTTTACGGCGCCTTCGCGCAGACGCGGCGACGCAGGCGGTCCCGATCATCATGGTCACGGCAAAGACCTCTGAGGCGGACAAGGTGAGAGGGCTCGATTCCGGCGCCGACGATTATCTCGTAAAGCCGTTCGGCATCATGGAGCTTGTGTCGCGCTGCAAGGCACTGCTGCGCCGCGCGCGCCGCAAGAGCGCCGTACTCGCGTTCGAGTCGATCGAGCTGGACGACGACCGCCACAGTGTTACGGTCAACGGACATGAGACGGAGTTGACGTTCAAGGAGTACGGACTTCTGAAATTTCTGCTCGAAAACAGCGGAACGCCGGTCACGCGCGATCGGCTCATGGAGGCGGTCTGGGGCTTTGCATTCACGGGCGAAACGCGCACCGTGGACATGCACATCAAGACGCTCCGCAAAAAGCTCGGTCCGGCGGGCGCGCTTATCGAAACCGTCCGCAACGTGGGCTACCGCATCGGGAGGTAGACATGAACGAAACCATGCTGTCCGGCATCCTGGATGCGCTCGAGGACGGGGTCGCGGTCTTTGATCTCGAGGGAACGGCGCTGTTCTGCAACGAAAAAGCATACGCGCTGCTGCACAGCGCGCCCGGCACGGTTGGGAAGCTCCGCGATCTGCCGGATGAGGTGCGCGGGTTTTTCGGAGACGTCCGCAGCGGAAGGACCGAGACGATCGAGCTTTTCGGCCAGGCGGTGCGTCTGCATTACGAGGACCTTCGCGAAAACGGCTTGCGAACCGGCGCGGTGCTGATTCTAAGCGACCTCGGCGAACAGCAGAGGGCGGACCGGATCCGGCATGAGTTTACGGCAAATGTCTCGCACGAGCTCAAAACGCCGCTGACCTCGATCTCCGGTTATGCGGAAATGATCGAAAACGGCATGGCAAAGGACGAGGACGTCCGTCGCTTTGCCGAGCGCATCCGCCGCGAATCGAACCGCATGCTTGCGCTTGTTTCCGACATCATCACGCTGTCGGAGCTGGACGAGCGGCAGATCCTCGAACAGGCGGAAACGGTCGATCTGTATACGCTTGCCGCCGAAACCGTCGAAACGCTGAAAAGCGCGGCGATGGTGCGCGGCGTGTCGGTGCGGCTTTTGGGCGGACCCACGCCGGTGTTCGGCGTGCGAACGCTTCTTTCTGAGCTTGTGTATAACCTTCTGGACAACGCGATCCGCTACAACCGCGACAACGGCACGGTGTGGGTGCGCGTCGCGGATCGACAGCTTTCCGTGCGCGATACGGGCATCGGCATTCCGAAGCACCATCTGGGCCGCATCTTTGAACGGTTCTACCGCGTCGACAAAAGCCGCAGCAAGGCAACGGGCGGCACGGGGCTCGGGCTTGCGATCGTCAAGCACATCTGCAAGGAGCACCATGCAAAGATCCTGCTCGAAAGCGCCGAGGGCATCGGCACCGAGATCACGGTGACGTTCCCGCCGACGGAACAGTAAATGCAGCCAAAAAAGAACGGATCGCGAAGATCCGTTCTTTTCATGTTGTCTTTATACTTCAAAGTGCAGCGCCTGTGAGGACGGGAAGTAGAATACGT
>CAMNHT010000178.1 GCA_946539625.1 uncultured Clostridia bacterium
AATCATAACGGACGACCAATGGTCGTCCCTACAGGCCGCAGGCAATCATAACTCTGTGTTACCCTTCCTTTTTCGACATGAAGTACGCGGTCATAAAGCCGAGCGCAAGGCTGAGCGCCGCGACCGGGATGAACCACCATTGCGCGAGATTCTGTCCGAACGCCGGTCCGAAGCACTTTGCCTTCAAAAAGATCGCGTAGGGCGAAGTGAGCATCAGCGCAAGGATGCCGTAATACGTCGGCGTGGGATGCTTGTCGAGCAGCCACCGGATCGCCTTCGACACGATGAGAAGTCCCAGAATGATGCCGATCCCGAACGGGATGAGCACCAGAAGATGCGGTCCGATCTGCGCGAAATTCAGTGTGAGCAGGCACACGACCGCGCTCTTTAAGTGCGTCATAACGCTGTTGTAATAGCCGAGCACCAGCAGAACCATCGAGCCGGAAATGCCCGGGACGATCATCGTGCCCGCCGCGATAAAGCCGAGCAGCAGCGCCAAAAGCACGCTTACAAAGCCGTTGTTCAGCGCGTCGACCGCGCGATAGACCGGCGTAGTCATCACCGCTTCGCCGGTTCCGTGTCCAATGAGCGTCAGCATGCCGTCCGCGTTCATCCGAAGATCAAAGACGTCCGTGCCGTTTACGGAGAAGAACGTCTTTTTGTCCGCGCCGCTGCGGATCTTAAAACCGTCCCCCGGCTTTCCGAACGTGCCGCCCGCGCTCTTGATCTCCCACACGGAAACGGTCGCGTCGCCGTTTTTCACGGTCAGCTCGTCTACGAAATCCTCCGTCAGAACGATGCGTTCGCCGACGGAAAGCGAATCGGCGCCGGAGAGCTTTTTGAACGTCTCGGTCGTGGTGTCGTTGAGATACGGAAGCAGCACCATCAGTGCGATCATCACGAGCGCGACGAGGATGTAGCCGAACTTCACCTTGTGTCCCTTGATCTTTCTGAACAGCATCGGGAGCGACCCGAGGATCAGGCCCGAGAACAGCAGGATCGTGAAGAACTCAAAGTTCGAGAGCAGCCACGTCACAACGAACGACAGCGCGACGACGCCGAGCACGATGCCGATCGCGTACGGGATCAGCTTTTTGATCGCTGCGCGGCGGCGGGCTTTGTCCTTGGAGGTGATGGATACGGCGTCCTCATAGACGCCGATGGTAAGAAGCATCGAACCGCCGGACACGCCGGGGATAACGATGGCAAGACCGACCAGCGTGCCCTTCAGCACGGCGACGATCCAATTCATGATTTTCTTAGTCGTATTCATGCTTCCATTTTACGGCAGCGCGTTCGTTTCGTCAACCGAAAACATGATTATTTACAAATGCGCGCATGTCGGTCCGATTCTTTCAAAGATCCTTCGTCATCCCTGCGGGAATCCTCAGGATGACAACGGGGAATGCGCCTCCGCGAAATGTTTTTGAAATCGCCGTTTTTTTGACAAACTCATTTCACAATCGGGGCATATAATGCCCTTCGAACAAAGAAATCGGAGGCGCTTTTATGGAATACAATACAGGAAAGAAAAGACGCGGCGTCGGCGCGTCCGTGCTGATCGCGTGCACCGCAATGGCGGTCGTGATCGGGCTGTTTGCGGGCGTGATCCTGATGAACAGCACCATACAGTACCGGCAGCCGAAGGCAGCGGAAGCGACCGCAGCGCCCGAAACGCTGCATACCGTGCTCCCCGAAGCGACAGTGATCCCAGAAGCGACGGCAGTCACAGAAGCGGAAGCGACCGAGGCTCCGGCATTGACCGTCACCGCCTCGCCCGAAACGGCTGTGACCACAGAGCACGCGAACGTGTCCGCGGGCTTTGCGTATGAAGGGCAGTACACCCGCGCGCAGGTTGTGGAGCTTGCCGCGCCGAGCGTCGTGGGTATCGACGGCGTGTTCGATATCACGGTGTCCTACTGGGGCATGCCGCAGAGTTATGAACAGACGGGCAGCGGCAGCGGCGTGATCCTCACGGCGGACGGCTATATCGCCACCTGCGCGCACGTCGTGGACGGTGCAAAAAAGCTGACCGTTACGCTGAACGACGACACGTCCTATGAAGCGACGATCGTCGGCACCGACTCACGCAACGACCTTGCGATCATCAAAATCGACGCGGAGGGACTCACCCCCGCCGTGCTCGGCGACAGCGACATGCTGACCGTGGGCGAGGACGTGATCGCGATCGGAAACCCGCTCGGCGAGCTTCGCGGAACGGCGACGAGCGGCATCATTTCGGCGGTCAAGCGCAGCATCACGGTCGAGAACACCGACATGGAGCTTATTCAGACGGACGCCGCGATCAGCCCGGGCAATTCGGGCGGCGGGCTTTTTAACGCAAGCGGCAAGCTCATCGGCATCGTCAACGCCAAGGTGTCCGACACGAGCGCCGAGGGGCTCGGTTTTGCGATCCCGGTGAACAGCGTCGTGAAGGAAATCAACGACCTTCTGAACTACGGTTACGTGACCGGACGCGCCGCGCTCGGCGTATATACGCAGAACGTTTCGCTGACAAACGGTTACGGCTACTTCTCCTTCGGCGGCACGCGCTGCGTGCAGATCACCGAGGTTGTCGTGGGCAGCGCGGCGGAAGCTGCGGGGCTTCAGGTCGGCGATCTCATCATGGAGGTTGACGGCAAGACGATCGGCTCGAACAGCGACCTTTCCGACGCCATCGCCGCTTACAACGCGGGCGACACGGCTTCGTTTACGATCCGCCGCGGCAATGAACGCCTGACGGTTTCCGTCACTTTCGGCGAATACAAGCCGGAAAACTAAACGATCCTCCCTATGCATGGACGCCGCAAGGCGTCCTTTTTTGCGGAAAAAAGCGGTCCGCCGTCAATATGTTTTTGCGGCGGGACGTCGAGTTTCGCGCGATCCGTGCAGCGAGGTCGTCTGTTCGATGTTCAGAGTTTACAGTTATGAGTTCGCCTGCGGCGAACGTTATGATAGGATTGCCTTGTTTTGCAAACTGTAAACTCTAAACCGCTAACTTACCGCAGGCAATCATAACGCAGCATCCGGCGCGTTCCTATTTGTATATACCACTTGCAATTCCTTCGGAACGGTGATAAAATATATAATCGGAA
>CAMNHT010000179.1 GCA_946539625.1 uncultured Clostridia bacterium
GCTTTCTCGCGTAGTCGATCTCGTTGCCCGCCTTCGTGCGCTTGCAGCGAAGGTCGGCGGTCAGGTCCTCGCCGCCCAAAAACAGCGCGGTCACGCGCGGGCAGGCGGAGGCGATCTCAAACGCGCGCTCCACACCGAGCGCGGTTTCGATCAGCGGGATCAGCTTCACCGTTCCGACGGGAATGCCCGCTTTCTGTTCGACCTTTGCGATGTACGCGTCGAGCGTTCGCATATCCTCGGCGCTTGACGCCTTCGGCGGCATGATGAGATCGGGCTTTAACGGCACGATCGCTTCGAGATCGTCCTGCCAGTAAGCCGTGTCGATCGAATTGATGCGGACCGTGATCTCCACGCCCGCAAAGCCCATGCGCTCGATCGCGCTGCGGACCAGAAGACGTGCCGCGTCCTTTTCGTCCGGTGAAACGGCGTCTTCAAGGTCCAGGATAATACTGTCCGCGCCGAGCGAATCGCCGTTGATGATCATGTTCGGCGTGTTGCCCGGCAAAAAGAGCATGCTTCTTCGCATATTCCCCTCCGTTTATTTGGGGACGGATCCCCACAGATATCTCTATTATAGCGCCGACCGCGGAAACATTCAAGAATCTGAAGAGAAATGCGGGCT
The DNA here is from genome assembly GCA_946539625.1 of uncultured Clostridia bacterium. The sequence continues at coordinate 623 of CAMNHT010000179.1, forward strand.
TTTTCGGAAAATATAAAGTTCTTTACCGTTGAGAAAAACGGAAAGGTGTATTATAATAAATGCGCATAACAACGCGAGTTATTCGCCGACGCAGGAGGATCCCATGTCGTATTCCGGAAGAATGCAGCAAAGCCACTACTACAGCGTCTTTTTCGCACCGCGCGGCCGCGACCGCATGTACGACCTCGGCATGCAGATCGCGCAGCTCTATCTGTCCCCGTTCGACAAGCTGATCGGCATCATCGGCGAGGCGGGATCCGGCAAAAGCATGCTGATCAAGGGCATGTTTCCGGGATTGGAGCTGACGAACGACGACGACGGTGTGAATGTGCGTCCGCTGCCGATCCTCGACATCAGCGATCACGGGTTTTTCAATGCGCATACCTATCATCTCGACGTCCGCTTTGAGGCGGCGTTTACGCAGCTCGGCGTGCTTGCGGAGGCGATCACGGAAGCAATCCAAAAAGGCAAGCGCGTCATCGTGGAGCATTTCGATATGATCTATCCGCTCATGCATGAGCGCAACGCGGACCTGATGATCGGCGTCGGCGACGAGATCATCGTCTCCCGTCCCACGATCTTCGGACCGATGCCGTCGGAACTGCATGAAAAGGTCGCAAAGTCGATCGTCTACCGCCGCATGGCGCACACCGCCGAGGACCTCTGCGAGATCTTCCTGCCGGAGGAGGAGTACAAGCGCGCGCGTCACCGCGACATCAAGCACGGTTTTCTGCTCGCGTTCGACGATCATGAACCGAATGTAGATATCGACGAACTCGAGCTTAAGGTCAGCACGGCGATCGCGTCCGATCTGCCGATCACGTACGTCGACGACGGTCATGTGCGGATCGGCGACATCGTGCATCCGTGCACCGGACCGCGTACGCACGTTGCAAGCACCGGCAAGGTCGAGGAATTCCGTCTTTTGCACCGCATTGTCTACGATCCGATCGAGCGCTGCTACCTGATCGCCGGCCGCGTCGGTCCCGGCATCGGCGGCGAATCCATCGACGACGTCAACGACTTCAATCTCGACTGACAACACCGGACTGTCGCATAAGGGGTCAGACCGTTCAGGGCGAGGGATGCGTTCCGCTGCGCAGCCGCATTTGCAAAGGATCCTGCGCCGAATCCGGACAACGGCCGCCGGCGGCAGTTTTGCGACGAAACCAGCAAATCAATGAAAGGAAAATTAAAACATGAAAAAAGATTTGGGCGTACTGCCTGCTGTGTACCCGATGCCGGTGCTGATGGTAGCGGCATATGACAAAAACGAAAAGGTCAACGTGATGAACGTTGCCTGGGGACAGATCTGCGACGAGGACAAGATCATTCTGTTCATCGGCGAAGGCAAGAAAACATGGCTGAACATTCAGGAAAGCAAGGCGTTCACTGTCGCACTTGCGGATCGGGCGCACATGGATGTCGCCGACTTTTTCGGCATTGCATCCGGCAACAAGATCGACGATAAGTTTGAGCGCACGGGCTACCATGCCGTAAAAAGCGACAAGGTGCACGCACCGATCATTGAGGAATTTCCGCTCGTGATGGAATGTGAGCTTCTGGAGTTTCTGCACAGCGACTATGTGGACGGTATCGTGGGCAGGATCGTCAATGTCAAGGCGGAGGAAGCCGTGCTGAACGATAAGGACAAGGTCGAACCCGAGAAGCTGAACGCGATCCTGTTCGATCAGTTCCGCAACGGCTACTACACCGTCGGCGAAAAGGTCGGCAAGGCGTGGAACGCCGGCGCCGGTCTGATGAAACAATAATCGAAAGCGTCATACGCCTCCGATCCAAGCGATCGGAGGCGCTTTTGCGCGGATCCGTGCCGTTTCATTTTGAGATAAGCGCTGTAAAACAGACAAAAATACCCCAAACACCGTTTTGGACAGTGATGTTGGTATTTTTGCATCTGCTTATTTCTGGATAAGTTCTTGCACACATTCATTGTCTACCGATCTTCGATTTCGATAAATCGTTCGCAGGATGCGGTTCTATCCGAATCTACCGAACTTCCAGCATATCCAGAAACGCGTCGAGCTCGACCGTGTTCCTTTTTGACGACACACTGTAGTTGTTTGTGTCGGGGTGGATCGGGCGGCAAGTGTGTTGAATTCGGCGGCGGACAACACCTCTATCGCGCCCATCGAAACCAACATGTCGAAGGATCTGCCGCTGTGACGGTTGATAAGGATCACGGTCACCGTATAATCGACCGAATTGCCTGCAGAACACTGTACGATTGCATGCAGGATGCTTTTGAGGACGGGCCAAAGCGGGATCGGTCGGCATGGTCACGCCGTACATGTTTCACCTTGACGTGCAGGCGCCGATCAACGTGGGCAGAAAAGCGCAGGCGCTGGACGTGCTGCGCGCCTATTGGGGCGGCATGGCGAACGAGGGGGCGGACACCTTCCGGGAACTGTATAA
>CAMNHT010000180.1 GCA_946539625.1 uncultured Clostridia bacterium
TGGTCGTGCCCTTCGGCAGGATCACCTGCGCAAAAGAAGCGGGCGTGACCATCGAACTTTCGATGTGTACATGCCCGTCGATGAACCCCGGCGCAAGGTACGCGCCGTGGGCGTTGTATTCGTTTTCACAGGAGTAGTTGCCGACGCCGATGACCGTATCGCCCGAGATGGCCACATTCGTTCGTGTGATCTCATTGGTGAAAACGTTGATCACGCGCGCGTCGCGGATCACAAAGTCCGGTTTGCCCTTGCATGCGGCGGAGATCAATCGGGAAAGATCGCCTGCGTTCATGGTTCACTGCGCCTCGCTTCCTGCATTTTTTTCAGTATACCATAAAAAACGCGGCGCGTAAATCCTCAAAGCAGATTATTCCACGAAAAAAGTTCGATCCCTTCGATGCGGAGAAGGATGGAGCGCGCCTCCGCAAGCGCTTCGGCGGCCGCACCTGCGTCGCCGGTGCGCAGGGCAAAATCTGCAACTGCAACGCGCGCATCCAACGCGTCGACGCTCTCGTGGTTCAGAAATCGTTCGAGCATCGACATCCGGTCACACACCAGATCCCTGAGTTCGGCGCAGTATGGCTTAGCTGCTTCGGGATCTCCAAGAAGCAGCGCGTTTTCCGCCTGTTCCATCAATGCATCCGCCTGTGCGGAAAATTCTCTGAGAACCGCGGAGGGCAGCAGAAACAGCATTACAAGGAAACAGCAGATCAGCGCCGTCATTGCCGCCCGGAAAATCGTAAAGCCCATACATCCTCCTTATTCATCGGTGAAGCTCATCACACGGCTGCCGTTTCTGCGATCCAGCTGTACGTGCAGCTCGCCGTCGCCGTTCATCTGCGCAAAGAAGACGTTTCGAAGAGCAAGTCCGTTCTTTTTCAGCATTGTTTCCACGTGCTTTCGCGTCAGGTGCAGGGTATTGAGCCCGCTTTTCTGGATCTTGCCTTCGAGGATCAGAAGATGACTGAGCGCTGCGGAGCCTGGCTCAAGGTTCAGATCCGTCTTATTCGGCTGCTGAAATGCGGCTTTTTCAAGAACGCTGACCGTGCCGTTCGTTTCCAGGATCGCGTAGGCGACCTCGCCGACGTCGAAGACGTCGTGACTGCGCAGGCTGTCAAGGAGATCGCGCACGGTGTAGTTCGTGCGGCGCATGATCTTTTCCTGCAAAACGCCGTCGAGGATCAGGATCTGCGGCGTACCGCAGACCAGTCGACGGACAGGGGAGAACTTCAGGCACAGCTTTGCGATCATCTGCTGTACAAGGTACAGAGCGAGGATCGGCACAACGCTGTACAGAAGCGGAATGTCCGTATCTGTAATTGCCGTGCTCGCAAGGTCGGCAATGATGAGCGTCATAAGGAGATCGTACGGCTGCAGATCGCTTACCTGCCGCTTGCCGGTAAGCCTTAAGATCAGCAGAACAAAGAGATCTAAAAAGACCGCGCGTAAAAACAATGTCAGCATACAAAAAGGATGCGCAGGAAACACTGAAACAATACAATACGGTTGACGCATCAAGAAAATTGATATATACTATTTATAATCCGTAAAAGGGAAAAAAGGATTTTTGTCGAATATAATAGTAAGTGGGAAAAATTGATAAGTTAAATTTTTTCCGGAAGAATGGAGGCTTGGAATATGTCATTTGAAGGAGGATCGGCCCTGTCGTCGACGCTGATCACGTTTCTTCTGGGACTCGGGATCGTCTTTATCGGACTGATTGCCCTGGTTCTGATCATCAAGGTCATGGGCGCGATCATGCGCGCCGTCGGAAAGAAGAAGCCCGCAGCGGAACAGGAAGCGTCTGTGCCGACCGAGAAAAAGGCGGAGCCGGAGGGAGACCTCGGCGAAATCAAGGCGGCAGTTGCTGCTGCACTTGCAACGATGCTCGGCGACAGTGTCAAGGGCATCCGGATCGTATCGTTTCAGAAAATGGATTGAAATAAGGGGGAAGAAATCATGCGTAAGTTTCAGGTAAACGTCAACGGAACCAGATATGAAGTAGAAGTCGAAGAGATCGACGCGAATGCGATCCCGAAGACCGCGGCGGAGCCCGTCAAAGCAGCGCCTGCAGGCGCAGGCACCGAGGTGCGTTCGCCTATGCCCGGCAACATCCTGCAGGTCAACGTGAATCCGGGCGACGTCGTAAAGGAAGGGCAGCAGCTCATGATCCTTGAAGCCATGAAGATGGAAAACGAGATCCTTGCGCCGTGCGCGGGCAAGATCACGTCCATCGGCGTTGCCAAGGGTACCTCGGTCGAAAGCGGCGCGCTGCTGTGCACCATCGCCTGATCGGGGGCGCCTATGGAAGCCATTTCAACAACCATTTCCGAGTTCCTGTCGGGGACCGGCTTTGCCCGGTTCTTTGAGGGGGACAACTGGAAATGCCTGATTATGATCGTGATCGCCTGCTTTTTGCTGTATCTGGCGATCGTCAAAAAGTTCGAGCCGCTTCTTCTCGTTCCGATCGCGTTCGGCATGCTCTTAACAAACCTGCCCGGCGCAGACCTGTTCCACGAGGAGCTGTTCGGTCTCGGCGCGAACAACGCCGAACAGGGCGTGATCCAATGGGCAAGCTTAGGCGATATCCATAAGACGGGTCTGTTGGATTATCTGTACCTCGGCGTCAAACTCGGCATCTACCCATGCCTGATCTTCATGGGCGTCGGCGCGATGACGGACTTCGGTCCTTTGATCGCAAATCCGAAGAGCCTGATCCTCGGCGCTGCGGCGCAGCTCGGCATATACATTGCGTTTGCTCTGTCGATCCTCGCGTTCCAGTGGATCCCGACCGACGGAACGAAGCTTCAGAACATTGCGGCGTCCATCGGCATCATCGGCGGTGCGGACGGCCCGACGGCAATTCTCGTCACCTCGCGGCTGGCGCCGAGCTATCTCGGACCGATCGCGGTCGCGGCGTATTCGTACATGGCGCTCGTGCCGGTCATTCAGCCGCCGTTTATGAAGCTTTTGACGACAAAGAAGGAACGGCAGATCGTCATGGCGCAGCTGCGTCCGGTCTCGCAGACCGAAAAGATCATCTTCCCGATCGTCG
>CAMNHT010000181.1 GCA_946539625.1 uncultured Clostridia bacterium
GTGAGCTTTCTTGACGCGAAGGGACGTCCGTCGATCGTCGAGCGCTGCACGATCCTGCCGCCGCAGTCCATGATGGGAATGATCGACGACGAGCGCAGAAAAGCCGAGATCATGGCGGACACGCTTTACGGCAAGTATGACGACGCGGTCGACAATGAATCCGCCTACGAAATTTTGACCGGCAAGGCCGAGGCCGAAGCGAAGGAGAAAGCAGAGGCAGCCGAACGCGAGGCCGAGGAGAAGGCGCGCGAAAAACAGGAAAAGGAAGAAGCGAAGGCAAAGGAAAAGGCCGAAAAAGAAGAAGCGAAGGCGAAGGAAAAGGCCGAGAAGGAAGCGCTGCGCGAGAAGGCGAAAAAGAAGAAAAAGACGACCTCCGCGCTCGGAAAGGTCGCGTCCTCCGCTGCCACGTCCATCGGACGGCAGGTCGGCAATTCCCTGTTCCGCGGGATCCTCGGCACGCTCAAAAAGCTGTTTTGACGAAAGGAGAACGCCATGCCGCTGTACTGTGAAAACTGTATGAAGATCGTGGAGGGACCGATCTGCCCCGCCTGCAGAAACCGGAAGCTCCGTGAGGTCGAGCCCGGTGATTTCTGCCTCGCCGCCGAGGTGCATTATATGCAGGCGGAGATGCTGAAGGAACTCTATCGGGACAATGATATCCCCTGCACGGAACGCTCCGTGCTCGGCGCGGGGATTACCGTGAGCCTCGGCGTGAACGTGGGCTATACCCGGCTGTACGTGCCGTTTGACCGGCTGGAGCTTGCAAAGGCGCTCTATAACGCCTATTTCAACGCGCCGGAAGAACAGGAAGCGCCGCGCGAAGTTCTGATCGGACACGTCTATCGCCACTTCAAGGGCGGACTGTACCGCGTCGAGGGCGTTGCGAAGCATTCCGAGACGCTCGAAGAATACGTCGTGTACCGCAAGCTCTATGACGACAAATCGCTATGGATCCGTCCGAAGGAGATGTTTTTGTCGCCGGTCGACCGGGAGAAGTATCCCGACGCTATGCAGGAGTACCGCTTTGAGCCGGTTGACGAAAACGGCACGGAAGATCCTGAATAATCGGCTCGATTCCATATATTTATACAATCGCTGCATACGGGAATATGCAGCGCTTTTGTATGATTTTACTTGATATCCAATGTAAAATGCACGAAAAATATTCACGGAATGTTTGCATTTTTCAGATCGCGGTGCTATACTCGCATTGCCATCAAGAGTGCGCGAGAGACAAGCTTTATGACCGCACAGCAACCTGCCTCAGTAAGGTGCTAATGCTTGCATGATGGCAAGTTAATCAGTTCGGGGCGTTAAGAGATGATTCTTAACGCCCCTTTTGCATTCCCGGCATCGCAGTCAGCTGAAAAACAGGGAGGAAAAGAGCAGCCCCGTTACGACCGAGGTGAGAAGGGAAAGGAACGCCGCCGGCACGGCAAAGCGCGTCTTTCGGATCCCGACGCTGCCGAAGTACAGCGCAAGCGTATAGAAGATCGTTTCCGATGAGCCCAAAAGGACGCTTGCGGTGAGCCCCGCGCGCGAATCGGGTCCGTACTGCGTAAAGACGTCGGTAAGCGCCGCAAGCGCGGCGCTGCCGGAAAACGGACGCACGATGAGCAGAGGCACAAGCACGGGATCGACGCCGAGCGCGCGGAGCGCGGGAGAAAGAAACGAGGAAAGCAGATCGAACGCGCCGCTTGCGCGAAACAGCGCCATCGCCGCCGAAAAGACCGCGAGCGTCGGCAGGATGGATTTTATCAGCGGGAGCGCCTGTGCCGCGCCTTCGCAGAACGCTTCAAAAACATTGACGCGGCGGAAGGCGGCGTACAGCAGCAGAAGGAAGATCAGGATCGCGACCGGCATGGGCGTGTGAACATGAGGCAGAGCACAACGGCGACGAGCGTTGCCGCAAGGGAGGAAAGAAGCGTCGGGACGACGACGGCAAAGGGACGCGCGGAGCCGCTGCTTGCCCGAAGAGCGGTAAGCGTTGCGGGAAACAGCTCAAGGCATGAGGTGTTTATCACAAGCAGCGTGCACATCTCGTCCGTTGCGACGCCGGGATTCGGGTTTGATTCATTGAGAAGGCGTATGGCGGTCAGTCCGTAGGGCGTCGCCGCGTTGCCCATGCCGAGCATGTTTGCGGCCAGGTTTAAGGAGATCGCCTCCTTCGCATTTCCTGCGCGCGGAAACAGCATCGAAAGCGCGGGAGACAGGAGCCCGGAAAGCGAACGGATAAGCCCGGCCTTTTTCGCAATGTTGAGAAGCCCCATCCACACAAGGTACGCGCCGAAGACGCGCAGAACAGTTTCGAGCGCGTTGCCTGCGCCGGAAAGGAGCGCGGGGAGTACGCCGTCGGCGGTTCCGAAAAACAGCGAAACGCCGATCCCGGCGAGCAGGAGAAACAGGATCACGATGTTCATGGTCCATCGTATGAAGAAAATGCGACGGAAAAACGTCTTTTTTGAAAACGATCGCAAAAAAGTCGCACAAACCGGAAATTTCTGTTATAATGATATTCGGAAATTTATCACCCGAGGTTTATATAATGATAAAAAAAGGGATTTGCCTGATTTTGATCCTGTTTATACTGACCGGCGCCATGCTGCCGCTCGGCTGTGCGACGTCGCACGGAAACGGCAGTGACGTCTGTCTTGCGTTCATTGAATACATCGCGGAGGGCAGCTACGGCGCGGCATACGACCTTCTTTCCGATTCGGTCAAGAATACGACCGGCAACAACACGAATGCCGGTGATCCGATGATCTCCGCGAAGGAGTTTGCCGAAAAGTACCAGCAGATCTTCGAAGCGGTAGGACTTTTTGAAATCAGCTACATCGTGCGGACCGTGTCAGACGCGTCGATCACGAGCTCGGTCGATTTTCAGATGACGTACTCGACCTCGCTCGGCGAGATGACGAACGACTATACGATCAACGCACTGTACGAAAACGGACGCTGGGGCATTCAGTGGACGCCGGCGTTGATCTTCCCGACGATGGAATGGGGGGACAAGCTGCTGGTCGGCGTCAACTATCC
>CAMNHT010000182.1 GCA_946539625.1 uncultured Clostridia bacterium
ACATCCGCGCAAACGGCGCCTGATCGACCGGCGCGAACAGCAGCAGCGTCTGTCCTTTCTGAATGTTGACGCCGACCTCTATGAGCAGCTTTGCGTACTCTTTCAGTTTGTTCTCCATGTTGTTTCCCCTTTCTTACAGACAATATTCAATGTGCGCTCGCCGCCATCGCTACGACGACGAACAGCAATATTCCCGACATCAGAAGCGTTTGGAGAAGATCGCGCTTCTTTGCGTAATCCTCCGATTTCAGCGGTGCGTTTGAAAGCGCGTCGATCGCCGCAAGCGCTGTCGCGTACACAAGCCGCTGACTCCGTCCGATGCGCATCGGCGAAAAGCCCTTCTGTTCGCGAAGATACGTCGAAAGCTCGACAATGAGCGCCGCGGTCTCCTGTTCGGGCACGTCCAGCCCGGCGAGAAACGCCAGAAGCGGCAGATCGAGCATCTCGCGGTTCTTCTCACCCGCGGTACGGACCGCGTCATAGAGCCGCTCGGTCTTCAAAGCAAGCTCGTCGGCAGGCTGATCCGAAAACGCGATTGCAAAGCTCGCCATCTGGGACGGGTTCGTGCGTCCGAACCGCGACGAAAGCAGGTCCATTGCAGCGTCCATCCGTGACGAGAGCGTGTCCTTATCGGCGCCGTACATGGCGAACAGCACGGCAAACATCACATCCTCGCCGCCGGTCAGAACCCGGTGCGCATGCCGCATCTCGAGATAATGCTCCCGCGCAAGCTTTGCCACCTCGTCCGCGCGGTCGTGATACTTCGCCATCAGAAACGCCGCCGGGCATAGGTAGTCGGTAGGGATGAATCCCGCCTCCCTGAGCTTTTTCAGATTGTCCTTTGCGAAGCTCAGCCGCTGCGCGCCGTCCTCGTGTTCGCCGATCTTGATCGCCGCGGGCGCCATGCCGAGTCCCCGGAACGCCGAAAAGATCCCGGTGTTCTTTTTGAGAATCTTTTTTCCGCGCCGGATCGACTCGAGGTCCGCGTCCCGGTCGTCGATTCCGAGTAAAAGTGCGCATAGGCAGTGCACCTGCGGTGTGGACATCCGGAACGTGCGTTCGATCCGTCTTCTGTTTTCCATAAACTGTTCCGTGCGGCGCATCGTTCCGCTCTGCATAGCAAAAACCTCCACATACATCTGTTTTATATTATGCCACAAAGCGCGCCGTTTGAAAAGCTTTTTTTGTTCCCTTCGCATATGCATGCGAGGTATTACGAATCCGTCCCCGCCGCGGCTTTGTTTGTCGAAAACACCATTCGCCCCGTTTCGCATGCTATGCTCCCGAAAAACCGATCCGGAGGCGAATCTATGTCCAAAACCAATATGTTCCGGGCGTTGTGGCTGCTGCTGCTTTCCCTCGTTTGCGTGCTGATGTTCTACTACCGTCGCGAGACCACGAAATCTCCGCAGGAAATGCTGATCGGCGAGGACGCCGTTGCCGCCGCGACGGTCACGGAACGCACGCCCGCTCCTCTTCCGACCGAAACGCCGACGCCGCTCCCCACGCCGGAACCCACCGTGTACGAGGTCACGGAAGTCTTTATCCCCCTGCTTTTCACGCCCTCGCCGGTACCGCCTTCTCTCCCGCCGACGGCGGAACCGACCGAGGCGCCCACACCTGCGCCGACCGAGGTCCCGGAGATCTTTGAACCGTTTTCGCTGATCTGGTTCTCGGACACGCAGTACTATGCCTATAAGCGCCCGGACATCTTCCTTTCCATGGCGGACTGGGCGGTGCGCATCAGGGACGAATACAACGCCGCTGCCGTTGTCTGCACCGGAGATATCGTCGACAACCGCAACTATACGCGGCATTGGACAAACGCGGAAGCGGCGATCTCGCTTTTGAATGAGCAGATCCCGTTCTACTGCGTTGCCGGCAACCACGACGTCGGCGCGGACAAGGTCGAATACGAAACCTACCTTTCCTATGATTTCTGCAGCGCGCCGGAAGCAATGGAGTTTTCCGAGGACCGCCGCTGCTGGGTGCTGCCGATGTGGGAACAGGGCATCCTGCTCTGCGGGATCGGCTGGCAAAATGACGCCGCCTACGCCGAATGGCTGAACGGGCGCATCGTCGCGTATAAGGAGCTCCCCGCCGTGCTGCTGGTGCATAGCTTCTTAAACGACGACGGATCGCTCTCCACCAACGGCAAACGCGTCGAAAAAGAGATCCTCAGAAAATCGCCCTCCGTGCGGCTCGTACTGTGCGGGCACAACGACGGCTCCGCGCGCTGGTCGCGGAAATACCCGGACGGGCACGTCGTCAACGCCATGATGTACAACTTCCAGGACGACAAAAAATACGGGCTCGGCTATGCCCGCATCCTGATGTTCAATCCGAATACCCGCAACATCGCGGTCACGACATACTCGCCGTACCTCAACGACTACAACTACTATAAGGACACCTCGAAGGACACGTTTACGGTCTACGGGGCGTGGTGACGTCGGAGCGTGCTCGGCTTTTGTCACGGCAGCGTTTTTAATCAGGCATTCACAATGTCGGTCCCGTAAAACGCCGCCGTTCACCCGCCTCGCCGCTCCTCCTTTCGGCAGTCGATCTCGCTCGCCTGCGGTATCACTGCACGATAGGCGCAATTCATGACGCGCAGCGTCAATTCATGTCCGAGAGACAATTCATTGGGGATGTTAAGAAAGTCCAAAGTGTGTCATCCTGAGGAGCATTTATGCGACGATGGATCTGAAAAACAGCGGTTTTACTGCTTTTTTGAAAGATTCTTCGCCTTCCACTTCGTTACAGCGGAAGATCGCGCGCTTCCCGCGCGTGCCATGCTCAGAATGACAGGACTTTTTTCACAGCCCCTTTTCCATCCTGTTTTGTCATTCTGAGGCACAGCGTGCCGAAGAATCCTGAAGATCCTTCGCCGCTTCACGTCTCAGGATGACACCCGGAATGCGCCTTGTTTCGGCAATTCATTCCTTTTCTTTTACCCTTTTTTGACAATCCGGACGCATTTATGTGATATCATAAGAAAAAACGCAACCG
>CAMNHT010000183.1 GCA_946539625.1 uncultured Clostridia bacterium
TTCGTCCGTGACCTGCGCGATCAGTCCGCGCGCCTTCAATTCCTCATAGATCTGCATAGTATCCTCCTAAAATGAAAGCCCGATAGGAACGAATCTTATCAGGCCAATAAAATGTCCATTCCGGCTACGTTTCACGTGCCTTGCAGGGTGCTTGCGCACCGTCCGATTGTTGAGAGGCATTATATACGATATCTTGTTTTCTGTCAAGTCCCGACGCCCCAAAAAGGGACGCGGAAACGGCGTCTCCGTATCTCTCTGCCGCGATCGGGTCGGACGACAGGCAAGGTTTATGTATTTTTTTTGAATTCGGTCAGAAAATGCTTGCTTTTTGATTACTTCTTAAGTATAATGATCATGCAATAGTGTAATGCTATGCATTGAGGATCGAAACGCGATGCGTTTTGTTCCGAAAGGGAGCGTTCGGTGTTAGATTTCAGGGTGAAGCTTGCGGAGGTGCCGATCGGAATTCGGTGCCGGTATGACATTAACAGGCGATTCCTGAAGGACTATCTGACAGATGAGAAACCATTGTTCTGCGTTGAACCGACGGACGAGGATCTCGAACGTGCCCGTGCGGATTACGATGCACTGGATCGGATGGAAGATCGAACGGGCTTCTATCGTTCGGAAGACTTCTTTGAGAACGCTGCCTTGAATCGACTGATCGCGGAACGGATTACGGAATACGACGTGCTTCTGATGCACGGTTCCGCGCTCTCGTTGGACGGCGAAACGTACATCTTCACGGCGCCGAGCGGAACTGGCAAAAGCACACATGCGCGCCTTTGGCGGGAACGGTTCGGCGATCGCGTCGTGATGATCAACGACGACAAGCCGATGCTCCGCATCCGGCAAAACGACGTCAGAGCATACGGCACGCCCTGGAACGGCAAGCACAGCCTGAGCTGCAACACCTCCGCGCCGGTACGCGCGATCGCGCTCCTCAGGCAAGCGGAAGAGAACCGCATTGAACCGATGCCGAAAAGCGACGCGTTTGCGGTGCTGGTTTCGCAGGCACTTTCCTCAAAGGATCCTGCGGTGATGATGCGGATTCTGACATTGGAAAAACGGCTGCTGGATCAGGTGCGGTTTTACACACTGTACTGCAACATGGATCCGGATGCCGTGCGCGTATCCTACGAAGGCATGAAACAGGTATAACCCCGCCCAAGCGGGTTGTGATACAACAAATAAGGATTTTGGTCGTTGTAAAACGAAAGGAGAAAAAATATGGAAAAGTACGTAAAGCCCAACATGGAAATCGTTGAGATCCCCAATTATGCGATCAATACGTATGACACCTGCCCCACCAAGATGCCGGAGATGGAAAGCATCGGCGGAATCGGAGAATAATTACCGATGGAGCAGTATCTGAAACCTTCGGTTGAAGTCATCGCTTTCGACCACGACGCCACAGTGCTGACCGCAGGCGGATGCTGCGAAGGCAGTGCCAACAACAGTTACGCGATCATGCTGCCTGAGCTTCCGTAAATGCAGAAGTCGGTTTCGGATGCGACAGCGGTAGAATTGTGTCCGCCTGACGCGACGTTGGTCAGCGTTTTGCCGGCACAGGAACCGCATACCGGCGTAACCTATGTGCCGTCTCAGTTTGCTGTGACGTTTGCGCATAACGGAAAACGGTACGCATTTCATACGCTGACAAAGCAGCTTCTTGAAACCGATCTCTTTGGTGCAGCCGAATCAAATACCGGGAAAGAAGCCCTCATTCGAGGGCTGTTTCTCGTGCCGGAAGGAAAGGACGAGTGTGCCTATTATCAGTCTGTTTCGGCGCTGATGCGGGCGTATCACCGAAAACCGGGTCACCGAGCGTTTATGATCCTTCCGACGTTTGGCTGCAACGCGCGCTGCGTGTATTGCTATGAAGAGGGACAGAAGCCCATCTCCATGACGGCGGAGACCGCGGACGCCGTGGTGCGATACATTGTCGAAACGCACGCGATCGAACCGGTGAAGATCAACTGGTTCGGCGGCGAGCCGCTGTTAAGGCCGGATATCATCGACCGCGTTTCGGAGGGCCTTCAAAAAGCGGGCGTACGCTATCGGGGCGGCATGGTCAGTAACGGCAGTCTGATCACGCCGGAGGTCATCGAAAAGATGAAGGGACTCTGGAACGTGACAGGGATCCAGATCTCCGTGGACGGCTGCGAAGCGGATTACATCGCACGCAAGCAATACGTCGCTTATCACGATTACTATCGGTCCGTCATGCGCGCCATAAGCGGCATGAGCGAGGCCGGGATCCGCGTGATCGTTCGCTGCAACACGGATGAGAGCATGTGGGACGGCGTTCCGCAGTTTTTGCGGGATATGTCCGAGAATGTCGCGCACAAGAAAAACGTACAGGTGTACTTTTCGACGCTCGATTACGTGCGCCGGGGACCGAATGCGGTCGCGCTGTGGGAAAAGATCCTCAACGCCCGAACGCTGATCCGGGAAGCCGGTTTTGAACCGTATATGCAGTTCGGACCCAAGCTGAGCTTTGATGTCTTCCACTGCATGGCAGACGGCGGCAGCGTGGTGATCGGACCGGACGGAAAGCTGTATCCGTGCGACCACTGTGATCCGGACACCTGTTTCGGCGACGTGTTCCGCGGAACAACGAACGAAGCCGTGCGGGCAGAATTCTGCCGAACGGACCGTGTTCGGGAGAAATGCAGGAGCTGCACATTTCTGCCGTCCTGTACGAGCTTTGCGGCGTGTCCTGTGCAGGACGCAGATTGCCGCAGGATCCGCGAGCTGTACACGGTAAGCCTTCTGAAGGACTTTATCGACCGTAAATCAATCTATGCGGACGGGGAAGATCCGGTCTGCTGAAAGGAGAAGCGATATGAAACTGAAATCCACCTTTATTTCCCAGGACATTGACGATACCAGATTTCTTGTGCCCGTCGGCGGCGAGGCGTTTTCCGGTCTCGTTCGGGGCAATCAGTCGGCGGCGTTCATTCTGGACTGCCTGAAGACCGATACAACGGAGGAGCAGATCGT
>CAMNHT010000184.1 GCA_946539625.1 uncultured Clostridia bacterium
GGCTGCGTTTGCCCTTGCCGATCATGCCGGTTTCGCCCGCGGCGATCATCATGGGAGAGTAGGCGTCCATGCGGTAGCTTGTAGTCGGACCCGCCGAGCCGATGACCTGATTGGGCTTTGCGGGCGTCGGTCCGACGTAATAGATCGTCGCGTCCTTGATGTCAAACGGCAGCGGCTTGCCGTCCTTCAAGAGCTCGCAGAGCCTTTTATGCGCCGCGTCGCGCGCGGTATAGATGACGCCACTTAGAAGGCAGCTTTCGCCGCTTTTGATCGTTCTTGCCGTTTCCCGGGTGATGGGGAGCTGAATGTGTTTTTCCATGGTTCCGCCTCCTTACAGCACCGCGGTTTTATGCCGCGTGACGTGGCAGTTGATGTTGACCGCAACGGGAAGCCCCGCGATGTGCGTGGGCATCCATTCAATATTGACCGCAAGGGCGGTGGTCCTTCCGCCGAAGCCCTGCGGACCGACGCCGAGCGCGTTGATCTTTTCCAATAGCTCCGCTTCGAGATCGGCGTAATAGGGATCCGCGTTGCGCTTGTCCGTGCTGCGCATCAGCGCCTTTTTGGCAAGATACGCCGCCTTGTCGAACGTGCCGCCGATGCCGACGCCGACGATGATCGGCGGGCAGGGATTCGGACCCGCTTCCTCAACGGTACGGAGAATAAACGCCTTGACGCCTTCCACGCCGTCGCTGGGTTTCAGCATGGCAAGACGGCTCATGTTTTCGCTGCCGAAGCCCTTCGGCGCGACGGTGATCTCAAGCTTGTCGCCCGGAACGATCTCCGTGTAGAGCATGGCGGGCGTGTTGTCGCCGGTGTTCTGGCGACGGAGCGGATCTTTCACGACGGATTTCCGAAGGTATCCTTCCGCGTAGCCTCTGCGCACGCCTTCGTCGACCGCGGCGCGGAGATCGCCCGCGATATGCACGTCCTGCCCGACCTTCAAAAACACGCAGCACACGCCGGTGTCCTGACAGATCGGGACGGTGTTCGCTTCCGCGATGCCGTAGTTTTCGATGATCTTGTCGAGAATGCCCTGTGCCGTTTCCCACGGCTCGTTTTTGCGGGCGTCCTCGATGCGCTGCTTCACGTCGCACGGCAGCACGCAGTTTGCCTCGATCGCAAGCCGCGCGATCGTTTCGGTCAAAAGATTTGCCTGAATTTCTCTCATAACAGCTCCTTATTTCTGCACTTCGCGGATATGGTCGATGACCGTGCCGTCGCGGTAGATGACGTCGGCGACGATCTTGTCGCCGAGCCGCGGCTTTTCGGGTACACCGCTCGCGCGCTCGGCAAGCGCTTTGAGATCGTGGATGTCAACGACCCTGATGCCCGCGTCGATGAGCCGCTGCCGAAGCTCCGTGTCCTTCGGATTGACCGCGACGCCCTTTTGCGTCACAAGCACGTCGATCGTGCTGCCGGGGGTAGAGACGCACGTTACGCGGTCGGTCACGATCGGAAGCCTTGCGCGGGACAGCGGCGCAATGATCATGGAGAGCTTCGCGCCCGCCGCCGTGTCGCTGTGTCCGCCGGAACCGCCCATGATGCTGCCGTTCGAATCGGTATGCACGTTGATGTTGAAATCGGTGTCGATCTGCGTTGCGCCGAGGATGACGACGTCGAGCGAGTCGACGACCGCGCTCTTTGCAAACGGCGAGGCGTAATGCGTTGCGGAGATCTCGCAGTGGCGCGGATTGTTCCGGATGGATTCGACCGCTTTGAGATCAAAGCACTGCACGTCCATCAGCGCGTCGAAGCAGCCCTCGTTCAGCATGTCGACGAGGTATCCCGTGATGCCGCCGAGGCCGAAGCTTCCGCGGATCTTTTCCTTCAGCATGACGTCTTTGAGATATTTCGCCGCCGCCAGCGACGCGCCGCCCGCGCCGGTCTGGAAGCTGAAGCCCTCTTTCAACAAACCGGATGCTCTTATGACGTCGACCGCGGTCTGCGCCATCAGAAGTCCCACGGGATCGCGCGTGATCTTCGTTGTGCCGGAGACAATGCCCTTCGGATCACCGATGGAGTCCACAACGACCACCGCGTCCACGTCGGTCTCGGGAATCGACCAATCGCAGAGGGGATAGGGGTGGAGCTCGTCCGTGATCGCCACGACGAATTTCGCGTTCTTCGCGTCCGGGATCGCATAGCCCAGCGAGCCGCAGGCGCTCTTTCCGAGCTTACCGGTCAGATTGCCCATCGGATCGCAGGCAGGCGCTGCAATGAACGCCACGTCGATCGGCGTTCTGCCGTTCTCGATGTCGGCGGGGCGTCCGCCGTGCGTGCGGAACTGCACGGGGTTTTCCATGCCGCCCGCGGAAATGAAGCTTCCGAGCCCCGCGGACATGTAGTCCGTGAGGATCGTCGTCACGACGCCGTTTTGAATGTGCTCCTTCAAAGGCGCGTGCGTGTCAAAGAGCGAGCTTGCGTTCACGGTAAGATCGCGGATGCCCAATTTTGCGATCTCATCCATCACCATGTTCAGAACGTAGTCGCCGTTGCGGAGATGGTGGTGGAATGAAACGGTCATGCCGGATTTGAGTCCGCTGTCAATGATCGCTTCGCGAATGGAATTGCGGATCTTATTCATCCTGAAGTCCTCCGATCCCAAGCTGTTTTGCGGCTTCCAGCGTCTGCCGCGCGCGTTCGACGATCGGCTTGTCGATCATCTTGCCGCGTAAAGACACCGCGCCCTTGCCCTGCAGTTTTCCGATGCGGATCGCCTCAAACACGAGCTTTGCGTATTCGATGTCCGCAATTGTCGGGCTGAACACCTCGTTGATCGTGCGCACATGCCGCGGCGCGATCGCGCTCTTGCCGGTAAAGCCGAGGGATTTCGCGTACTCCGCGTCGACGATGATCCCTTCGTCGTCGTTGACGTCGGTAAACGGCGTGTCATAGACGTCGACGCCCGCCGCGCGCGCCGCGCAGACGAGGCGCTTTCTCGCGTAGTCGATCTCGTTGCCCGCCTTCGTGCGCTTGCAGCGAAGGTC
>CAMNHT010000185.1 GCA_946539625.1 uncultured Clostridia bacterium
TCGCATCATTGGTCCCGTAGGGAACAACAGCATGTTCGAGCAAAACGAAAACACATCATCCGGGCGCGAAACACCGACGTCGTTTCGATGCTTTTCAATGGTATTTGTGATATAATACAAGTAATTCTTTACGAAGCGAGAGGTTCGGTATGAAAAATGATGTGGAACACATTAGACCTGCAAGGGCGGAGGACCTGAACCGCATTGCGGAGATCGAGATCTTCAATTACCGGCTGAACTTCTATCCGATTTTCCGGTCCGATCGGTATTATTTCGGCGAGAAGACTGTGCCGAATCTGACGGCGTTTTATGCAAACGAGCCAGGGATCATCGAACATACCGTCGTTTATGACGACGGCGTCATCAAGGGCTTCGTCCGCGTAAACGGCGGCGAGATCGAAAAGCTGTTTGTCGAGCCGGTCCTGCAAAGCCGCGGGATCGGCGACGCGCTGTTTCGGTATGCGGTTGAAGTGCTCGGCGGGAAGCGCCTTTTCGTACTGGAAAAGAATACGCGCGCGATCCGGTTCTATGAACGGCACGGCTTTCATCTGACCGACGAGAAGCGGCGCGTGGACGACACAAACGAATACCTGATCCGCTTGGAACGGTAACAGAAAAGCAAGTCCTTTCGGGCTTGCTTTTATCATATCAAAGATCAGGTAAGCAGCTCTTTTGCAAGCGCGTCCGCCTGTTCGGAATACACACGGAAGGTTTCGTCCCGTTCGGCAGTCGGGTTCCTGTCATAAAAGCTGAGGACCATCGCAAGCTCGTCGAGGACTGCAAGCTTTACGTCGCGATCGAAGACGCTTCGTTCGGGCTTTTCATCCAGGGCTTCATAGAGCCGATCGCAAAACAGCGCTTTCTGTGCTGCGGTCATACGGTAAGGGAATATCGATGTTTCGCCGCTGTGCGCAAGGAACCGGCCAAGATCGAGCGCATAGGGCATGAATCCGCCGTATTCCCAGTCGATGAGATACACACGTTCGCCGTTATCAATGCAGTTCAACGGTAAAAGATCGCCGTTTGCAAGCGTGAGCGGCATTTCCCTGACCCGATCGAAAAACAGCGCATATGCCGCGTACAGATCCCGCTCGTCCTTCAGCGCGTCAAGGCGCTTTTCGCGATAGGCGATCTCTTTTTCGGCGACCGTGCGGTCGTAACCGTTTCCGATCGGGAACGCATTCATGATCTCTGCTAGGGAAACCGCCGCCCGCAAAACACTGTCGTCCGTCATTTCCTTGAGATCGCTGCCCACAATGTATTCCATGATCACGGAATCCATGTAAAAACCCAGAACACGCGGCACAGGAAGCGCAGGCGAAAACTGCTCGAGGACCGCCTTTTCAGCGGCAAAGCGCTGCGGTTTCTCAAAGCGCTTCAGCACAAACGTTCCGCGGGGATGGGTAATTTTATATACCTCATAGCGCTTATGCTCGTCGGCAAAGTCGTCACAAAAACGGTCCGCGGTGAATGCACCGAGACCGAGAATCGTACGAACCGTTTCCGAAAGCGCGGAAACATCGTCAAGCTTTTCCAGATACACGCTCATTGTTTGTTTTCGGGTTTATCGCCGCTTTCCTTGTCGCCCTCATAGAAGACGATCGGCTCTTTCACGGGCGCTTTTCCGAGGCGGTAGAGGTCCACGCCGGGATCGTACGGATCGACCGGCAAGGGCTTGATGACGCCGACTTTACGGAGGATCAGGAACACGATGAGCCAGACGACGATCAGGATGCTGACGACCTGCGAGAACGACAGCGGACCGAAACCGCCGCGCACCGCGTCGCCGCGGAAGAATTCGATGATGAAGCGGAAGACCGCGTAGGGGAACAGGTAGAGATACACCATGCGCCCGCGGCGCTCGTCCTTCTTTTCGCGCAGGAACAGAACGAGCAGCACGGCAAACAGAATAAAGTTGAACGCCGATTCAAAGAGCTGCACCGGAAGTCGGCTGTCCCAGAAGTGCGAGCAGAACGCGCTGTCCTCCATCTTGATCCCGTAGCAGCACGGATGCCAGACGATCTCGCCGAAGTCGTTGTAATCACGGCCGAGGTAGCAGCCGATCCGCGCAATTCCGTGAAACAGCGGCGTCGTGACCGCAACGATGTCCCGTCCCAGACGCCTCCTCGGGAGCAGCCATTTCGACAGCACCCAGAAGGTCAGAAAATAGCCTAAAAGTCCGCCGTAAAATACAATACCGGATTCGGTGAAGCAGCGCACGAGCGTGATCTCTTCGCCGCGCGCGTAAAGATGCGTTGCGTAGGAGATCGCGCCGAACAGCTTCGCGCCGCCCAAAAGACCCAAAAGCGATGCGATCATTAAAAAGAGCTGCCGCACCCAGTTCTGCTCGCGGCGAACGCACAAAAGAAGAGCGACGCCGAACACGGCGAGGATGCCGATCGCCGCCATGACGGAGTATGTGAGGACGTGATCCCAAATAAACTGTGTAAACGTATTCATGCAATATATTATAGCGGTTTTCTCAGAGATTCGCAATAAAAACTTTACGCCCGGCAAACCGCAATTTTGGGTCAGAAGGCGTTGACAGTTTACACGGGTTTTTGTTATAATGCAAATTGGTAGAAAAGGGGGAACCCCCAAAAATAGTAGGAGGAAACAGAATGGCAAAAACCATGACGATCGACGGCAATACCGCTGCTGCGCATGTCGCGTACGCATTTTCCGATGTTGCTGCAATTTATCCGATCACGCCGTCCTCTCCGATGGCGGAAGTTGCTGACGAGTGGGCTGCAAACGGCAGGCTCAACCTGTTCGGACAGAAGGTTCGCATCGCGGAGATGCAGTCCGAAGCCGGCGCCGCGGGCGCTGTGCACGGCTCACTGAAAGCCGGCGCGCTTACGACGACCTTTACCGCGTCCCAGGGTCTTCTTCTGATGATCCCGAACATGTACAAGATCAGCGGCGAGCTGCTCCCCGGCGTGTTCC
>CAMNHT010000186.1 GCA_946539625.1 uncultured Clostridia bacterium
CTGATCCGCACGCTGCGCTACGCCGTGGTGATCTTCATCCTCATCGGCGTCTATCCGATGCTGTTCAAGCCGACCGGCAAGCTCTGGGATAAGATCTTCGGCAAAAAGACAAAGAAAGAGCAGGCATAACAATATCTGCAAACAGGGTTGTCTCAAACCGCGAGGCAGCCCTTCTTTTTTGTACTGCGGCTGTTGTACGGACCGCCGGCTTATGGTATAATCAAACCGATCAACGGACTTTGGATGGAAAATGCATGCGGTATCAAAACGTGATCTTTGATCTGGACGGAACGCTGACGGATTCCGGCGAGGGGATCAAAAACAGCGCGGCATACGCGTTTGAACAATCAGGGTATTCCGTACCGGAGGAAAGCGAGCTCCGGAAGATGGTGGGACCGCCGCTTACCGTCGGGTTCGCGCTTTTAGGCGTGCCGGAAGCGAAGATAAACGAGGCGGTGCGGCTTTATCGCGTGCGCTATAACGAAGGCGGCGGCAAGTACGAAAACCGCGTGTATGACGGGATCGAAGAATGTCTCAAAACGCTGAAAGTCGAAGGGCTGAAGCTGTTTGTCGGCACGTCGAAGCCGGAGCCGCTTGCGCGCGAGATCCTTTCAAGGTTCGGGCTTTCGACGTACTTTGATTACATCGCTGGCGCGTCATGGGACAAAAGCCGTCAGAACAAGGACGACGTTCTTGCATATCTTCTCAGCGTGATCGGCGGTGCGGACGGTGCGGTCATGGTCGGCGACACGCATTACGACGTGTGCGGCGCGCACGCACGTGATCTTCCGTGCATCGGCGTGACATGGGGCTACGGCACGCGGGAGGAAATACAGAACGCCGACGCGCTCGTCGATTCGCCGCAGGAATTGCTTTCGTATCTGCTTTCGGACGGAAAGGAGTGAAAACATGACGGAATGGGAACGCATGACGTCGGGCAGGCTGTATAACCCGGCAAACGCGGAGATCGATAGACGCCACGAGCGGGGACTGTCGCTGTGCGACCGCTATAACAGAACGCCGTATCGGCGGCGTCGGAAAAAGGAACGGCTCTTAAACCAATTGATCCCGTCCTCCGTCGGGAAGAATCTCGGCGTCTTTTCGCCGTTCTACTGCGAGTACGGCGAAAACATCCATGTCGGAAAGAACTGCTTTATCAACTATAACGCCGTTTTGATGGACGTGGCGCCGATCACGCTGGAGGACGGCGTCATGATCGGCGCGAATGTGACGCTTGCAACACCGGTCCATCCGTATCTTGGGGACGAGCGCATCATAAAAGACTACCCGGACGGCTTTCACGATCTTGAATATGCAAAGCCGATCACGCTGAAAAAGAACTGCTGGATCAGCTCGGGTGCGATCATCTCCGGCGGCGTCACGGTCGGCGAAAACAGCATCGTCGCGGCAGGCGCGGTCGTTATCGGCGACGTTCCGCCGAACACGATCGTCGGCGGCGTGCCCGCGCGGGTCATCCGAAGTATCGACGAAAACGACCGGATCGACGTATGGAATACCTATTTGAAAAACGGGTTTCCCGCTTCAAAGCGAAAACCGCACGAAAAGAGGGAGGACAGGCAATGATCACGGTTTACGGAAGTCCGCTGTGTCCCGACTGTCGGGAATGCAAGGCAAATTTCGATATCCACGGGATTGCGTATGAGGAAATCGACATCACGGCAAGCATGAAAAACCTCAAAGCGTTTTTGAAGCTTCGCGATGCATGTTCCGTGTTCGACCCTTGTAAGGAGCACGGAAGCGTCGGCATTCCCGCGATCGTTTCGGAAAACGGCGTCACGCTCGACTGGGAAGGATTCCTGTCGGAATGCGGGCTTCCTGTCGTATATCGCGAAAACGGGCCGGCATGCAGTCTCGACGGCAAGGGCTGCTGAAAAAGGGAGAGAAACCATGGTCATTCTGATCGCCGGCGCGTCGCACACGGGCAAGACCGTGCTCGCGCAGAGACTGCTTGAAAAACTGCATTTTCCATATCTATCCGTGGACCATCTCAAGATGGGACTCATCCGAAGCGGACAGACCGACCTTACGCCCGCGGACGACGAACTGCTGACCGCGTATCTCTGGCCGATCGTGCGCGAGATCATGAAGACCGCGATCGAAAACCGGCAGAACCTGATCGTCGAGGGCTGCTATGTGCCGTTCGACTGGCGAAAGGACTTTGACGAACGGTATCTCGCTTTGATCCGGTTTGTCTGCCTTGCGCTGACGGACGCGTATATCGATGCGCGGTTCGACGCGATCCGCACGCACGCAAACGAGATCGAAGATCGCCTCGACGATTCAGATCTTTCGGCTGCAGGACTGAGAACGGACAACCGCAGGATGATCGAGGGCTTTCAGAACGCGGGCGAACGCGTCGTTTTGATCGACACGGACTGGAAAAGCATGATCGACGCGCTGACGGAGGAGATCCTATGAGAAAAACCATCGAGGAATTGCTGGAAGCGCCGTATTGGGTCGCGGATATCCTGCCGGAGCAGGTACCGGCAAACGGTCCGGGGCAGTATTTTGCCGTCGAACGGTATCTGATGAGAGAACCGCGCCGCACGGATATCAAGCGGCGGCATGCGGAGCTCGTACTGAAGCTGAACTGCTATTACAGTGTTTCACTGGATGAGGAAACGGAACAAAATCCGCCGCCGGAGCGGATCGAAACGGCGATCCTTACGAGGCATGTCTGCGTACTTTTGGGCGACAGCCTGATCGTCTCCGATCCGGACGATACGTTCCTTACGATCTACGATCCGGACGGGCGGCTTCTTTCGCTGCTGGATCGACTTTGCACAGGCGCCGGGCTGCATCTTTGGCAGCCGGAAAGCGGAAAACAGGGAGGGAAATGATGGCAAACCTGATCGTGGTATGCGGACCGCAGGCGGTCGGCAAGATGACGGTG
>CAMNHT010000187.1 GCA_946539625.1 uncultured Clostridia bacterium
CCGATCTGACCCGGGCGGAGGTCGGTCTTTTTCTGCACCTTTTCGCCCTTTAAGGCAAGGATTGCGTCCCTTAGCTTTGCCGCGGTCTCAAACTCAAGCTCGCGCGCGGCCTGCTGCATCTGTTCGGTGAGGATCGCAATGCGCTCGCGCTTCTGGTACTCGGTGAGCTGCTCGGGCGCGTCCTCCTCGTGCCGCGAGATGACGAGCGTGTCGTAGACCTTCTTTTGAATGGTCTTCGGAACAATGCCGTGTTCCTTGTTGTACGCCATCTGTTTTTCCCGTCTGCGGGCGGTCTCGTCCATCGCGCGGCGCATCGACGGCGTGATCGAATCGGCGTAGAGGATGACGCGGCCCTCGGCGTTTCGCGCGGCTCTGCCGATGGTCTGGATGAGACTCGTTTCGGATCTTAAAAAGCCCTCCTTGTCCGCGTCGAGGATCGCGACCAGACCCACCTCCGGAAGGTCGAGCCCTTCGCGTAAAAGGTTGATGCCGACGAGCGCGTCGAATTCACCGAGCCGCAGATCGCGGATGATCTCCATGCGGTCGATCGTGTCGATGTCGCTGTGCATGTAGCGCACGCGCACGCCCATGCGGTCGAGGTATTCGGTAAGGTCCTCCGCCATGCGCTTTGTGAGCGTTGTGATGAGCGTACGAAAGCCCTTGCTTGCCTGCATGCGGACTTCGGAGAGCAGGTCGTCGATCTGCCCTTTGACGGGGCGTACGGTCACCTCCGGGTCGACAAGGCCCGTCGGGCGGATGATCTGCTCGGCGACGACCGACGCGCGGGAAAGCTCAAAGCTTGCGGGCGTCGCGGACACGCAGACAAGCTGCGGCACGCGCGCCATGAATTCGTCGAATTTTAAGGGGCGGTTGTCCCTTGCGCTCGGCAGCCGGAAGCCGTATTCAACGAGCGCGTCCTTTCTGGCGCGGTCGCCGCGGAACATGCCCCCGACCTGCGGCAGCGTGACGTGGCTCTCGTCGACGAACATCAGAAAATCCTTCGGGAAATAGTCGATGAGCGTATACGGCGGTTCGCCGGGTTTACGCCCGTCAAAGTAGCGCGAGTAGTTCTCAATGCCGCTGCAGAATCCGATCTCCTGCATCATCTCAATGTCGTGCAGCACGCGGGAGCGGATGCGCTCCGCCTCGAGCGGGCGGTTCGTGTCGAGGAACATCTGCTCCTGCACCTCCATGTCCGCCTCGATCTCCTTCAATGCCTCGTTCATCTTTTCCTGTCCGGTCGCGTAATGCGAGGCGGGGAAGATCGCGACGTGGCTTCGCCTTGCGGTGATCTCGCCGGTCAGCACATTGATCTCCGCGATGCGCTCGATCTCGTCGCCGAAGAAGGAGATGCGCAGCGCCTTGTCGGTCCAGTTGACGGGGTACACGTCGAGCGTGTCGCCGTGAGAACGGAACGTTCCGCGGGAAAAATCCATGTCGTTTCGCTGATACTGGTTTTCGATGAGCCGCCGCATGACGTCCCGCTTGTCGATCTCCATGCCTTCGCGCAGAGAAATGGAGAGCTTCAGATATTCCTTCGGATCGCCGAGCCCGTAGATGCACGAGACCGACGCAACGATGATGACGTCGTTCCGTTCGTTCAGCGCGCACGTTGCGGAGTGCCGCAATTTATCGATCTCGTCGTTGACGTCGATCGTCTTTTCGATGTAGGTATCGGATGCGGGCAGGTACGCTTCGGGCTGGTAGTAATCGTAGTACGACACAAAGAACTCGACCGCGGAGTCCGGGAACAGCTCCTTGAACTCACTGCAGAGCTGCGCGGCGAGCGTTTTGTTGTGCGCAAGGACGAGCGTGGGCTTTTGCACACGCTCGATGACCTTTGCCATGGTATAGGTTTTTCCGCTTCCCGTGACGCCCAAAAGAACCGATAGGGGATTGCCTGCTTCAATGCTTTTACTCAGCGTTTCGATCGCCTGCGGCTGATCGCCCTGCGGCTCGTACGGGGAAACGACCTTGAAGACGCCCATCAGTATTCGAAATCGACCGTCTTGCTCTCGAGACAGTGCGCGTGGATATAGACGCGCGCGGCGTTGTGGTCCGGATGCTGATCGTAGATTTTGAGGTCTTCTTTTGTTTTGCAGTCGACGAGCAGCGCCATGTCAAAGCTTCTCGGCGAGTGCATGAAGTCCTCGCCGATCTGCATATGCGCGATCTCGGGGATCTTATCGACGAGCGCGTACAAAGAATCGCGCACGACGGGGACATTGACCGCGGGGTCTTCAAACTTGAACAGAACGATGTGCTTGATCATAAAAAATCTCCTTTTTCAAACATTCAACTTTTTCGAAGATCCTTCACCGCTTCGCGGTTCAGGATGACAATGCGGGGGAGATATCAACTTCCCGTACCGCTGTTACGGCGGACGGGTAATGCCCGTCCCTACAGGAAAATATGTATCACGCCGCTTCATTACACAGGAACCGTCGCGCAACGTCGCGGTGCGACGTCTACCGCGTCGCCATCTCTCCCTCGTCAGAGGGAGGTCAATTTCGCGGAATGCAAGGGGAACCGAACGATTATTCCGCGATGGACAGCGCAACGCGGATCATCTGATCGAACGCGGTTTCGCGCTGCTCGGGTGTCGTTTCCTCGTGCGTGCCCATGATGTCGCTGATCGTGTCGATCGCGAGCGCCTTTTTGCCGCAGCGCGCGGCGTTCAGATACAGCGCCGCCGCTTCCATCTCCGCGGCAAGCACGCCCATGCCGCGCCATCTTTTCCACGCCTCGGGGTCGTCGTCATAGAACACGTCGGAGCTCATGAGGTTGCCGACCATGTACCGCGCGCCGATCGCTTCGCACGCGTCGACCGCCTTTTTGACAAGCCCGAAATCCGCGATCGGGGCGAACGTGCCGGGCAGATTGAACTGCGCGGCGTAGTTCGAGT
>CAMNHT010000188.1 GCA_946539625.1 uncultured Clostridia bacterium
CCTATTGGGGCGGCATGGCGAACGAGGGGGCGGACACCTTCCGGGAACTGTATAACCCGGAGAATCCGAACGAATCGCCCTACGGCGGAACGATCGTTTTGAGCTACTGCCATGTATGGAGCTGTGCGCCGGCATATTTTTTAAGAAAGTATTTTATGGAATGAAGTATTCACTTGCAATCGACATCGGCGCATCGAGCGGCCGCCATATCGTGGGATGGACGGAAAACGGAACCCTTCATACCGAAGAGGTCTACCGTTTTCCGAACGGCGTAATTGCGCGGGACGGACATCTTTGCTGGGACATCGAAGCGCTTGAAAAGCACGTCAGGGCGGGGATCGAAAAAGCGCAGGCGGCGTATGAAATCGAATCGCTTTCCATCGACACCTGGGGCGTGGACTATGTGCTTTTGAAGGGCGACGAAGCGGTCAATCCGGTCTATGCCTATCGCGACGGCAGAACCGAAGCGGTCATCCTCGAAGTGCATGAAAAGATGCCGTTTGCAGAACTCTACCGCCGCACCGGCATCCAGTTTCAGCCGTTCAACACGGTTTATCAGCTGTATGCGGATAAGACCTCGGGACGCCTCGACGGCGTGACCGATTTCCTTATGATCCCGGAATACCTCATGTACCGCCTTTGCGGTACGAAATCGCACGAGTATACCAACGCCACGACCGGCGGCATGGTGAGCGCGAAGACGGGGGAATACGATCCGGAGATCATCGAGGCTCTGGGACTTCCTAAGCACCTGTTTCAGCCCTTGCAGCAGCCCGGATCGGAGATCGGCACATACAACGGAATCAAGGTCATGCTCTGCGCTACGCACGATACCGGCTCGGCGGTCGAGGGCATCCCGATGGAGACCCCAACTTGTCATCCTGAGCAAAGCGAAGGATCTCAGAACGCTCCTTATATTTCCTCCGGCACATGGAGCCTGCTCGGCGTGAAAGCACCGAAGCCCATCACGGACGAAGCGAGCAGATCAGCCAACTGGTCGAACGAGGGCGGCGTGGGGTATACGCGCTATCAAAAGAACATAATGGGCATGTGGCTGGTGAACCGTCTTCGTGACGAACTCTGCCCCGAAAAGCCGTGGAGCGAGATCACGGCGGAGGCGGAAGCAAGCGCGTTTTCCGAAACCGTCGACGCAAATGCGCAGGCATTTCTTGCGCCGAAAAGCATGGTCGAGGCGTTCGATCAGGCGTTGGGAAAGAAACCCGAAAGCGTCGGCGATTACTTCCGCTGCGCATACCGGTCGCTTGCGCTGTCCTACAAAACCGCAATCGAAGAACTGGAATGCAACACCGGAATGTGTTATGATAAACTGTACATCGTGGGCGGCGGAGCAAAGAACGCGTTTCTGAACCGACTGACCGAAGAAGCGGCGGGCAAACAGGTCATCGCCCTGCCGATCGAAGCAACGGCGCTGGGCAATTTGAAGATTCAGATGCTCCCCTAAAAACCTTCCCTTCGAGGGAAAGGGGGACCGCTTGCGGCGGATGAGGTGTAAACGGAACCAAGATTGAAAAGGAGCGAGAGTATGAGTTATACGGAAGCAAAGGAACGCTACGCCGCATACAGCGTAAACGTCGAACAGGCGATCGAAACGCTGAAAACCGTGCCGGTTTCCCTGCATTGCTGGCAGGGCGACGACGTGCGCGGGTTCGATACCGATCCGAATAAGCCGCTGACCGGCGGCATTCAGACCACCGGCAACTATCCGGGCAGAGCACGCACGCCGGAGGAACTCATGGCGGACCTCGATAAGGTCCTGAGCCTGATCCCCGGAAAGCCCAAGATGAACCTGCATGCTTCGTATGCGATCTTCGAAAACGGCGAGTGGGCGGATCGCGATAAGCTGGAACCCAAGCACTTCGAAAAGTGGGTGCGGTTCTGTAAGGAACGGGGTCTCGGCTGTGATTTCAACCCGACGTTTTTCAGCCATCCGAACTGCGATCCCTTAACACTTTCTAGCCCGAATGCGGACACCCGTCGCTTCTGGATCGAGCACGGCAAGGCGTGTATCCGCATTTCGAGCTATCTTGCGGAAGAACTGGGCGAACCGTGCGTCATGAACATCTGGACGGGCGACGGCTTCAAAGACATTCCCGCCGACCGCATGGGTCCGCGCGTGCGCTACCGTGAAGCGATCGACGAGATACTCTCCGAACCGTACGACTTTTCAAAGGTCAAACCCTGCATCGAGTCGAAGGTGTTCGGCATCGGCGTCGAGGCGTATACCGTAGGCTCCGGCGAGTTCGCGCTTTCCTACGCCGCGATGAACAAGGATAAGTGCATTCCGCTGATGGACAACGGGCACTATCATCCGACCGAAGTGGTGAGTGACAAAATCTCCGCTTTGCTCGCATTCTTTCCGGAGATCGCGCTGCACGTCACGCGCCCGATCCGCTGGGATTCCGATCACGTCGTGCTGTTTGACGACGAGACCAAGGAGATCGCAAAAGAGATCGTTCGCTGCGGCATGGATCGCGTACACATCGCGCTCGACTATTTCGATGCAAGCATCAACCGCATCTCTGCATGGGTGACCGGTTTCCGCAATGTGCAAAAAGCACTTCTATTTGCGCTGCTGCAGCCGAATGACGAACTGAAAGCGTTGCAGGACGAGGGTAATTTCACAAAGCTGATGGTTGCGCAGGAGGAACTCAAGACCCTGCCCTTCGGCGAGGTGTGGGACGAATACTGCCGCCGCTGTAATAAGTCTGTTGACGGCGACTGGTACAAAGAGATCGAAGCATACGAAAAAGAGATTCTGGAGGCAAGAGCATGAAGGATATTTTGACAGCACCGTTTATGACGGAAATGATCCGCACGACGACGAACATGTACAACCACGGCTGGG
>CAMNHT010000189.1 GCA_946539625.1 uncultured Clostridia bacterium
ATGCCGAACGCCATGATGAACGGGACGGTCATCGGTCCGGTCGTGACGCCGCCGGAATCGAACGCGACGGCAAGAAAGTTATGCGGGGCAAAGATCGCAAGCACCAGCGTCAGCGCGTAGCAGACGATCAGCAGCACGTTCAGGGACACGCCGAACAGCATGCGGATCAGCGCAAGCACCAAAAACAGCCCCACGCCGATCGCCACGCCCCAGATCAGCACCGGCGACGGTATGGACGGCACCTGATCGGCAAGAACCTTGAGGTCCGGCTCGGATACCGTAATCAGCGTGCCGAGCAGGAAGCCGACCGGCAGAATGAGCCACAGCTTGCGCGTCTTGGTGACGCCCGCGCCGACCTGCTCGCCCATCGGCTGCATGGCAAGCTCCGCGCCGAGCGTGAAGAACATCATGCCGAGGATCAGCAGCAGCCCGCCGAACAGGTACGCAAGCAGAATGCTCGCCGGCAGCGGCGCAATCGTAAAAGAAAGCAGCAGCACGAGACAGACGATCGGCAATACTGCCTTCAGCGCTTCATTCAGTTTTTCACGCAATCGTTCCCGATACATCAGATCTCTTCCTCGAACCGTTCCTTTGCCTCAAACGCGTTGCAGACGGTTTTGTAGTCGCCGAACACCGTGATCTTGTCGCCGGGTCCGAATATGGTTTTTGCGTTTGCTGCAACCGGTTTTTTGCCCGGCTTTTCGATCAGCATGACGAGGATGTTGTGCTTCCCCTTCAAGCCCATTTCGGCAAGCGTCTTATCGCGGAACGCCTCCGGCACATCCACGATCTTGACCTGCGCGATCGAGTCCTCGCCGAGATAATCCAGCAGCAGCACGGAGTTGCCCGTTTCCCGATGCGCGAGCTTGCCCGCGATCCGCTCAATGACGCGGTCGCCCCACGCGCGCACCTTCGGCACGCGCATAAAGACGATGATGATGGTGACGACGATCATCGGGATCAGAATGCTGAACAGGTTGGATATCACGGTCAGGTTGATCGAAAACAGGACGTTGACCATGGTGGATACGATCGTAATGTTGAAGACGAATCCGAACAGCATCGTGATGCGCGCGAGCCTGCGTCTCGATTTGGTGGTGAGCAGCAGTTCGCTTTCGTGCGTGGTGAAGCCGCACCCGGTCAAAAGCGAAATGACCTGAAAGCGCGCCTTCTCGTCGGGCAGTCCGGTGAAGCGGAACAGCATCGCGAACAGCTCCGAGATGACCCAATAGATCAGAATCACAATCGAAAACAGCGTCAGCGCAAGATAGATATTCATGGCGTCTTCCTTCAAGATACTATTCTTATGAATACTGTATCACAAAACGCGCGTTTTCGCAATCCGATCGGCGCATCGTTCACGGTTTTTTCATGCAGCGTCGTTCACGGTTTTTCATGTGTTGCGAAAAACGGCGAACTGTGTTATACTGTATTATTATCTGTCTGGAGGAACCGGAATGCGCAAAACGCTTCGTATCTGCTGCATGCTGCTGGCACTGCTGTTCTTTGCGTGCGAAACTCCGGCGCTCCCGCCCGTCGAAGACACAGCGCTTTCTCCCGAACCTGCGGCGACGCCGGCAGAAATCGAAGTTGATACCGTGATTGCAGAGGCCGTTCCGGAAACGACTGCGGCGCCGACGATGCCGCCGACGCCCGAACCCACGCCGATCCCGACGCCCGAACCGACCCCCACGCCTGACCCGACCCCCACGCCCGAACCGACCCCGCTCGGGATCCTGTGGCTTCCGGACACGCAGCTGCTGTCCTACTCCTTTCCCGAAAAGCTGACCGCACTCGGCGAGGAGATCGCCGCGCGCCGCGAACCGGAAAACCTGATCGCCGTCGTTCACACCGGCGACCTCGTCGACAACGGCTACAAGGATTGGGAATGGGACAATTTCGATCTGTGCCTGTCCGCGTTTTCGGACGACCTTCCGTTCTATCCGGTCGCCGGAAACCACGACCTCGGCGTGAATCTGCTGCAGTATACCGCGTATCTCAAGCGTCCGTTTCTGCAGCGGCTTCCCGCGGACCGGACCTTTGGGGGCGGCAAGATGTTCTGCGACATCCTGCGCGTCGGCGAAGAGGAGCTGATGGTGCTCGGGATCGGATGGGACGCCGGCAAATCAAAAGCGGAGCGCGAATGGCTCGACACGATGCTCAAAGCGTATCCGGACACGCCGTGCATTCTTGTGACGCACGTCTTTCTGAAGCCCGACGGAACGGTGTTTCCGCGCGCAAGCTATCTTGAAAAGACCGTCATTTCGCAGTACCCGAACATCCGTCTTGTGCTCTGCGGACACTCGCGCGATTTCTCATCCGCGTCGTTCACCTATGACGACGACGGCGACGGCACGCCGGAACGCACGGTCCACGCCATGATGCTGAACCGGCAGACCGGCAGCTTCCAGTACCGCGTGCTGCAATTCGATCCGATCACCCGCGCGGTCAAGGTTGACACCTATTCGCTCGGAGACGGCACCGTCCGGCAGGAGGACGGAGAGTTTCCCCTGAGCTTCACGCTCGAAAACGCATTTTAACAAGCCGAGGACCGGTCAATTCCGACCGGTCCTCAGTCTGTCGAAAAAGGCGGATGAGATAGAACAGAAGCGCATAAGCCACCTCATCACCGCCTGCGGCGGAGCTTCCCCTCGAGGGGAAGCCTTGGTTTCCGATCACGCTTTTGAATGACAGGACATTTTAAGCAGCGTCAACAAAGGCGGATGAGGTAACGGCGACAAAGGAAATTCACATCCAAAAGCCTTCCCCTTGAGGAGAAGAGATGGCGACGCGCGACTTGACGCACGACGGCACCGCAGCAACGAAACGAAGTGGAGTGTATACGGCGGCGACAGGCGAC
>CAMNHT010000190.1 GCA_946539625.1 uncultured Clostridia bacterium
GGTTGACCGGCACGTCGAGCATGTCCGCCTGGAACTGCATCATCACGTTCGACACGGACGCGCCGCCGTCAACCTTGAGCTCCTCCAGCTTTTTGCCGCTGTCAAACTCCATCGTGCGGGCAAGGTCGCCCACCTGATAGACGATGCCTTCGAGCACCGCGCGCGCGATGTGCGCACGGTTCGTTGCGCGGGTCATGCCGACGAGCGCGCCGCGCGCGTACATGTCCCAATGCGGCGCACCGAGACCCGTAAACGCGGAAACGAAGTATGCCCCGCCCGCGTCCGGTACGGATTCGGCAAGCGTGTCGATCTCATGTGCGGAAGAGATCAATCCCACTTCGTCGCGGAGCCACTTGATCGAGCTGCCCGCGTTGAAGATGCTTCCCTCCAGTGCATAGCGGACCTTGCCGCCGACGCCCCACGCGATCGTGGTGAGAAGCCGGTTCTTGCTTGCGACCGGCGTTTCGCCCGTCTGCATCATCAAAAATCCGCCGGTGCCGTAGGTGCATTTTGCCTGACCCGGTTCAAAGCAAGCCTGTCCGAACAGCGCCGCCTGCTGATCGCCCGCATCTCCCGCAACGGGTACGCCGGCAAGGACTTCGAGTCCTTCGATGCCGTCCTTCACAAAGCCGTACACATGCGCGGATGGGAGCACCTCCGGCAGAATGCACGCCGGAATGTTGAGCCGGTGCATGATGACCGGATCGTAGCTTAACGTATGAATATTATAAAGCATGGTACGCGACGCGTTGCTGTAATCGGTGACATGCGCGCCGGTGAGGTTCCAGATGAGCCATGTGTCGACCGTGCCGAACAGGAGGTTGCCCGCCTCCGCCAGCATCTGTCCGTTCGGAACCGCGTCGAGGATGTAGCGAAGCTTCGTCGCGGAGAAGTACGCGTCAATGAGAAGCCCCGTCGACTGCGCGATATAGTCCCGCATGCCTTCGCGAATGAGCTGTTCGCACAGCGGCGCGGTGCGGCGGCACTGCCACACAATCGCGGGATGCACGGGCTTTCCCGTCGCCTTCTCCCACACGATCGTCGTTTCACGCTGATTCGTGACGCCGATTGCGGCGACCTCGCCCTTTTGGACGTCCGCTTGTTTCAGAACCTCGCGAACTGCCTGAAGCTCGGTCTTTAAGATCTCGTTCGCGTCATGCTCGACGTAGCCGGGCATCGGATAATGCTGCGTGAACTCAAACTGTGCGGATGTGACGATCCTGCCTTCGAGATCGAACAGGATCGCGCGCGAGCTTGTCGTGCCCTGATCCAACGACAATAAATACTTCTGCATACAATGGACCCCTTTCCGAATCAATTTATTATAACACAGATTTCCGCTTGTGAAAACAGTTTTTTTCATGTATAATGCGGATATGGAAAAAATAACGGATGATTTTAATGTTGAAGAAAAGCGCGCTGCCGAAGACACATCTTTGGCTGACGACACGCTGTCGTTTGAGAATGAGTTTCAGAAGGAACACATCGGGCTCACGCGCAGGCGTGCGCTGATTCTCATTGCCGTGCTCATCGTTGTGATCGCCGCGATCACCGCGGCGGCGGTATGGTTTTTGCCGAAACCCACGGGACTGCCGAAGTTCACTGAGGTCATGACCTCGAACCGCGAAGCGTATCTGCATCCGCAGTACGGCTCGGTCGACTGGGTCGAGATCTTTAACCCGACCGACGCGGACATTGATCTGTCCGGCTATGGGTTTACGAACGATTTGAAGCACCACCAGTTCCGCTACACCTTCCCCGACGGCACGGTCATAAAGCCCGGGGAGTACCTTGTGCTGTACTGCACCGGCGGCACGGAGCAAAGCGACAGTGATCCGTTCTGCACCGGCTTCAATCTGTCCAAGGAGGGCGAGAACCTGTTCCTTGTGACGCCCACGAAGGTCGAAGCGGACGAGCTCGCCGTTCCCGCGCTTGAAACGGATACCGCCTATGCAAGAACGGACGCCGGGAGCTTCGCCGTGACCGACTTCCCCACGCCGTGGGAGGCAAACCGCTTTGAATAACGCATTTTTCTATTGTTCGCCGCTCGGCACGCTGCGCATCGAGGAAGATTCTCATGTGCTCGTTTCGGCAGCGTTCGTTGACGGCGCAGCCGAAACCGAACCGTCCTCCCCCGTTCTTTCCGAGGCAAAGGCGTGGCTCGATCGGTATTTCGGGGGACGCGACCCGGGACCGGCGCCGAGACTTTCGCCGAAAGGCACACCGTTTCAAAAGGCGGTGTGGGATGCGCTTACATCCGTTCCGTACGGCAAAACCGTGACCTATGGGGAGCTTGCCGTATCCATGGGGCTCACATCCCGCCATGCCCGCGCGGTCGGAAGCGCATTGAACCGCAATCCGCTGATCCTTTTTATCCCCTGCCACCGCGTGCTGGGAAAGGACGGCTCGCTCACCGGCTTTGCGTACGGGATCGAACGCAAGAAAGCGCTTTTGGAGCATGAACAAACGCAGAAATGAGCACCCGCGCGGCGCTCTTTTTTTCTTGCGTTATACAAGGATTGCTGATATAATAAAATATACGACATTATAAGGGGAAAAACCATGAAAATTATCGAGCTGAAGGAAACAATCACGGCGTCGAACGACCGCGACGCGGAGGTTTTGCGCGGCGAGCTCAAAGCGAAGGGCACGCTGCTTATCAACCTCATGGCGTCGCCCGGCGCGGGCAAGACGACGCTTTTAGAGCGCACGATCCGCGATCTCAAGGATGAAATGCGCATTGCGGTCATGGAGGCGGACGTCGATTCCGACGTGGACGCGGTCCGCATCGAAAAGATCGGGGCAAAAGCCGTGCAGGCGCACACCGACGGCATGTGCCACATGGACGCCGGCATGA
>CAMNHT010000191.1 GCA_946539625.1 uncultured Clostridia bacterium
ATCGGCGCGCTCGGACATTACGTTGCCGAATACAACGGCGGCGATTTTCAGCCGATGAACGTTACGTTCGGCATTATGGATCCGCTTTCGATGCGCGTCAGAAACAAGCAGGAGCGCTGTGAACGGATCGCTGTGCGCGCAATGGACCGGGTCCGCGCGCTGAAAGAAACCGGAGATTTATGAGGAGGTACATCCGATGGAACAATTGAAGGGCACAACCATCGTTGCGGTGAAGCGCGACGGCGTGACCGCCATCGCAGGCGACGGACAGGTCACGATGGGACAGCAGGCGGTTATGAAGGCGCATGCGAAGAAGGTGCGCAGGTTGTATCACGACCGCGTGGTTGTGGGCTTTGCAGGCTCTGTCGCGGACGCGTTCACGCTGTGCGACCGGTTCGAGGCGAAGCTTGAAATGCACGGCGGCGCGCTGAAGCGCGCGGCGATCGCGCTGGCGCAGGATTGGCGCAGCGACAAGATCATGCGGCAGCTGGAGGCCATGATGATCGTCGCGGACAAGGACGATCTTCTGATCCTGTCCGGCACCGGCGAGGTCATCGAACCGGACGACGGCATTGCGGCGATCGGTTCCGGCGGGCTGTATGCGCTGGCGGCGGCAAAAGCGCTGAAACTGCATACTGAGATGAGCGCGGAGGAGATCGTGTGCGAAGCCATGGCGATCGCCGAATCCATCTGCATCTTTACCAACGGCAATATCAATGTGGAGGTGATCCGTCCGTGACCCCGAGAGAGATCGTAAACGCATTGGACCGCTATATCATCGGTCAGGACGAAGCAAAGCGCGCGGTGGCGATCGCGCTTCGGAACCGTTACAGAAGAAGCTGCCTGCCTCCGGAGCTTCGTGAGGAGATTACGCCGAAAAACATCATCATGCTCGGACCGACGGGCGTGGGCAAGACCGAGATCGCACGGCGGCTCGCAAAGCTTGTCGACGCGCCGTTTGTCAAGGTCGAGGCGTCGAAATACACCGAGGTCGGCTACGTCGGCCGTGACGTTGAAAGCATGATCCGCGATCTCGTGGAGGAGTCGATCCGGCTCACCAAGCAGAAGCGGATGGACCTTGTGAAGGACGCGGCGGCAGCGGCAACGGAACAGCGGCTGGTCGAGCTTTTGCTTCCGCAGCAGAAGCGTCAGCAGCGAACGGTGAACCCGCTCCAGTTCCTTTTGGGCAGCGGACAGCCGGAGCCCGAGGAACCGAAACCCACCGAGGAGGAGCAGCAGGCAAGAAAGACGCTCAAAGAACAGACGCTCGAACGTCTGCGCGCGGGACTTTTAGAAAAGGAGATCGTGGAGATCGAGGTCGAGGAGAGCGTCAACGCCATGATGTTCGGCATGTCCGGCATGGAGGTCGACATGGGCGGCATGCTCGGCGATCTGCTCCCGAAAAAGAAAAAGCTCAAGCGGATGCCGGTAGAGCATGCGCGTTCGATCCTCATGCAGCAGGAATCCGAAAAGCGCATCGACCCGGACGACGTGAATCGAGAAGCGCTGTGGAACGCCGAGCAGAACGGCATCATCTTCCTTGACGAGATCGACAAGATCGCGGGAAGCAGCAACCATATGGGCGCGGACGTCTCGAGAGAGGGCGTACAACGCGATATTCTGCCGATCGTCGAGGGCACCACGGTCGCGACAAAGTACGGTCCGGTCAAGACGGATTTCATCCTGTTCATCGGTGCGGGCGCGTTCCACGTTGCAAAGGTATCCGACCTGATCCCGGAACTGCAGGGACGGTTCCCGATCCGCGTCACGTTGAAAGACCTTACCGAGGACGATTTCTATGCGATCCTGACGCAGCCGGACAACGCGGTCACCAAGCAGTACGCCGCGCTTTTGCGTCCCGACAACGTGAACCTCAGCTTCACCGAGGACGCACTGCGCGAAATCGCAAAATTCGCGTTCCGCGCGAACGAACAAAACGAGAATATCGGCGCACGCCGCCTGCATACGGTTATGGAGAACCTGTTGAACGACATCTCCTTCAACGCGAACGGTCAGCATCCCTTGATCGACGTCGTCGTGGACGGCGCCTATGTGGACGCGCACCTGTCCGCCGAGTGGGGTGAGGACAACATTTCGAAGTACATTCTGTAACGGGCGGCGCGTCCGCCCGGGAAAGGACGGACGATGAAGCGTCTGCTTGCCGTTTGGCTTTGTATCCTGCTGCTTCCGCTTTCCTTTGCGGCGGCGGAAGCCGAAGAACCGAATCCCGTTGAACCCGTCGTGCCGGACACGAACTGGGTCCCGTGGGAGGAGCAGGACGAAGCCGTCGAGGCGTTTGCACAGGACGGCGACACACCGATGTTTTACGGGATGCAGCCGCTTTCGCGCTATGCGCAGGTTTTTACCGTCACGGACGAGGACCTGATTCTCGCCGCGCGCGTCGCCTATCTTGAGGCGGGAGGGACCAATGAGCGCGCGTACCGCGCGGTGCTGTGCGTGCTCTATAACCGCTGCGTTGCGCCGCGATTCGGCGGAAAGGTGACCGATATCCCCGCCGAAGCGTACCGAAGCGGGCAGTTTTCGGTCATTCATCACAAAGGGTTCAAAAAGCTGGAGCCCCCGGAGACGATCATAGACGCCGCGCGCGATATCTTCGTATACGGCAATCTCGATCTGCCCGAAAACATATTATTTTTCTGCGCCGCGCGTCTCGGCAAAAATTGGGGCGGGCGCAGATTCTACAAGAACATCGGCGGCAACCTGTTCTTTTACGGGAGCGTCGATTAGGAAAGGAAAACACAGACACTATATATATGAAACATAAACTCAGAATCATCCCGCTGGGCGGGGTGGGAGAGATCGGCAAAAACATGAC
>CAMNHT010000192.1 GCA_946539625.1 uncultured Clostridia bacterium
CGCTCGCGCGCGGGCATTCAGAACCCGAACCGCCCGATCGGCTCGTTCCTGTTCCTCGGCCCCACCGGCGTCGGCAAGACTGAACTCTGCAAAGCGCTTGCCGAAGCGCTGTTCGACAGCGAGCGCAACATGGTGCGTATCGACATGAGCGAATATATGGAGCAATACTCCGTGGCGCGGCTCATCGGGGCGCCTCCGGGCTACGTCGGCTACGACGAGGGCGGTCAGCTCACCGAGGCGGTGCGCAGAAAGCCTTATGCGGTCGTGCTGTTCGACGAAGTGGAAAAGGCGCATCCGGACGTGCTGAACGTGCTCTTGCAGGTGCTGGACGACGGACGCATCACCGACGGACAGGGTCGTACGGTCGATTTCAAGAACACGATCATCATCCTGACCTCGAACATCGGTTCCGATACGCTTTTGGAGGGCATGGACGCCGAAGGGCACTTAAAGCCCGGCGTCGAGGACTGGGTGCGCAACGAACTCAAGACGCGCTTCCGCCCCGAGTTCATCAACCGTCTCGACGAGATCGCGTTCTTTAAGCCGCTTACCGGTGAGAACCTCAAGAACATCGTGGAGCTGCTCTTCAAGGATCTTGAAAAGCGGCTTGAATCGAGAAGCTATCACCTCTCCGTGACCGACGCGGCAAAGGCGTACATCGTCGAAAACGGCAGTGATCCGCAGTTCGGCGCGCGTCCGTTGAAGCGGTTCATCCAGTCGCATGCAGAATCGCTTTTGGCCCGCTACATCATCCGCGAATCCCCCGCCGAGGGCACGACGCTCACGCTGGACGCGGACGAAAACGGACTGATCGTGCGGTAAAACAAAAGGAGTCGTTTGGATCTTCGAACGAAGCATCCGACGGCTCCTTTTCCTTTGGCATATGTTTGAACACCTCATCCGCCCGAGGGCAACCGCCCTTTAGGGAGTACCTCTTCTGCCGTCCTTCCCAACAGTCTGAACGCCCCACCTTTTTGGCGGGGCGCGCGACAGCATGATGTTTGTTGAACCGCAAGATTCCTGACGGGCTGTCGGGGACGTCAGTCTCTACGATGGAGTAACAGCATATACTTGATGTGTCATCCTGTGGCAATGCCGAAGGATCTTAAGGATTCTTCGTCGCTTCCGCTTCGTTACAGAGGCAGATCGCGCGCTTCCCGCGCGCACCATGCTCCTCAGAATGACAAGTTTAATTGTTACGGCGTCGTAGGGGGCGGCGTTCCCGACGCCCTGTCATCGTCTGCGGCCTCAGTTGACATTCAGGGTGATCGCCCATTCGGGATAATAGACGATTCGATGCGTGTTGTTTGAAACGCCGACGTGTCCGGCGCGCGGATCTAAAAACACAGAGGGGTCGCGGCGTTCGGAGCCGTCCGGCAGAATGCGGTAGACGTCGACGTCTGTTATGACCGTCAGGCTGGGCAGGAGATAGATCTCGCTGGCGCCCGGAATCTGACTGAACGGGATATTCTCAATATCCTTCAGCTCCAGCGTATAGCTTCCGTCGTCGTTCGGCGAATAGACCGGGTGATAGACGATGGGGCTTTCGTGGTTGAGCGATACGCTCAGGGAGAACGACTGCAA
Organism: uncultured Clostridia bacterium; assembly: GCA_946539625.1. The sequence goes on from CAMNHT010000192.1 coordinate 1,585, forward strand.
AAACATCTCCCTCTGTTCTGTGCTCCAATGCGCGGGGAACGTCAGCTGCAGCCTGAGGTCGCGCACTCCGAGCGCATTGATCCAGCCGGCGTCAACAATGCGGATGAAAGTTCCGTCAAGGTCCGCAATGTAATTCTTTTTGACGATACGTCCGTTCTCCTCCGTATGCACCCCATAGAACACGGCTTCGCCCGACAGCGCGATCCCTTCCGTTTCCGCCAGCAAAGCCCGCTTCTCCGTTTCCCGGTATGCCTGCATATCGACCTCGACCGTTCCGAAATCGACGTCCAGTTTTGTGACAGGCGCATCGGCGCCGACGTCCGATCGGGACTGATACCGCACGTGAAACCTGAGCTTGCCGTTTTCATCGGTGTAATCGAAGATGGTCTTTTTGTCCGTCGGAAGGTTTGAATGCCCCGGAATGAACTCGTTTTCCGGGAACAGATAGAACAGCGCGCACAGTCCGTTTTCCCGATAATGATCCCACATCTGCTGTTGATAGGATTCCATCTGTTCTGCGCTCAGCCGGGACAGATCGCTGCCGAATTGCTTATGCAGGGAATCCATGAAGGCGGTATCGGTCCGGCGGTACGTCTGTGAGAGCCATCCGTAGAACTGCGAACCGTCCTCCGTTGTCAGAATGAGTCGGTTTTGCGGACCTTCCCACATCTCAACCTCTCCGTTTTCATACGGCGCGGTACTTACGCTGTCTTCCAGATATGCGCCGACGTGGGCAGGATCGATCCTGCTTCCCAGCAGGAGCCGGACCGGCGATCCCGCTTTTGCCGTGTAACCAAAATCCTGTTCGGCAATGGGATAACCGGAAACGCCGTCGAAGTCGAAGGAGATATAAAGCCGCTCTCCGTCGAAGAACGCCGCAGTGATCCGCGCGGAGAACTGCTCGCCGATCTCACGCCAATACGGCTCATCCGCATAACTGACGGAAAGCCGCTGTGACGGCGCCGGCGTGGCAATGATCGCGTCGAGCTCCGGGATCGGCGTTCGCTCCGCCGGGTCGGCAGCAAGGTATTGATCTTTTGTATCAATATGGAACCAGCTGAACACCTCCGCCCGTGCCGAGGGGATCAGAAACACCGTGCCGACGAGAACCGCAAGGGATGCCGCCGCGATCGCAAGCGGCTTTCTCCACGCAGCCGTTCTTTTTGTCTGCAGCTTTGCCTTTGCCTTGACAACCGCGTCGTTGACCGTGCGGTCGTGAATCATCTGTTTGAAAAAATCATGTTC
>CAMNHT010000193.1 GCA_946539625.1 uncultured Clostridia bacterium
TTCTGTGCTCTTTATTCCTGTATCATTTATGATTTGACGACATTTCTGACGACACAGATGTTCAAACATGAGACGGTATCAGACTTTTTCAGTCAAATTCGCCGTCGATAATCTGCTGTATCGAGGTTATTTCCGTCGTCTTAAAAAGATCGGAAAACGGCTCGGATGCGCCCAAAACAACAGCAATCTCCAAAAGAGATTCAAGGGAAATCTTCCCCGTCTGCTCAAACCGTTTCAGCGATCCATAATCAACAGTTTCAGCCACGCAACAAAGGATTGGATTTGCATATGTGCCGATCTGATTCATACTGCGTCCGCATGTTTTTCCGTCAGTGTTTTCCGTGACGGTTAGCGGATTTATTCGGGTTGGTAAAGGATAAATCCAACGCATCGACGACAGCTTCCACCCCCCGTTCGAGGAGAACGTCGCGCCGCTGACGGTATTTAACCCGAAGAGAATGGTTGTTGAGGATCGCTTCAATCATCGAATCTGCCGCGCGGGAGAAGTAAACAGCGGCACACCGGGTTTCGGTGAGCCGCTGACGATAGGCGGTGCTTGCTGCCTGCGTTGATGATACAACTACCGACCGCTGTACTTTTGAAGGGTGTTAAACAGCCAAAGACCTGTTTCGGTATAGTCTTCCTCGGTAAAGTCGCTGCTTTTCGGGACAGTTGAGCGGATCATTGAGCATGCTTCCGGCGCTTTACTGAGCGCCCACATGCAATAAGAGATGTTCTCTTGCTCCAGCAGGTCGATCCAACGATCGGCGCTGTCTGTATCGCGCGGATGTCCGCCGCTCGCCGCCGTGATGCCGAACTCCGTCACGAAGATCGGCAGTCCCTGCTCACTCAGCAGCTCCGTCATTTCGCGATATTTCTGCCCGTGCGTGGCGGCATAGAAGTGCAGCGAATACAGGATATTGTCATACGCAAGCGGATCGGCGGCGACGTCTCCGAGGTCCTTTGACCAATCCGGATTGCCGACGAGGATCACGGAATCGGGATCCTTTTCACGAATCACGGGGATCACCTGCTCCGCATAGCGTTTCACCGTCTGCCAGTCCACGCCGTTCGGTTCGTTGCAGATCTCATACAGAACGTGATTGTGCTCGCGATACATTTGGGCCATCTCCGCAAAGAACGCCTTTGCTTCGTCAAGATAGGTGTTCGGATCGCCGTCGCTTAAAATATGCCAATCGATGATGACATACATGTCGTTCGCCTTCGCAAGCGCGACGCCGACTGCGATGTCCTGCTTGTGCCGTTCCTTGTCGCCTTTGGTACAGTAGCCGACGATCCCCACACCATAGGTATAGACGGGAAGCCGCAGAAGGTTGACGCCTGCCTTCGACAATTCGCCTGTCAGCGATTCGTTCAGCAGCGATTCGGACGTGACCAATCCGTTCAGACTGACGCCGCGCAACATGACCTGTTCACCGTCTTGGGCGCAGAGCTTGCCGTTGAGCACCTTGAGCTGTCCGCAGGAGGACGGGCGCGCTCTTCCGTCATCTACCGCATACGTATTCTGTTCCGGAACCGCAGCGCACCCTGAAAGTACGGAAAGGAGCATCAACAGCGAAAGGATCAGGGCAAATGTTTTTTTCATGTTTTTCTCCAAAGCTTTCCGGAATGTTCAGATATTTCGAAGCAATTCATCCCGCACCCCGTCCATGCGCGCGTCGGAGAGACCGAAATCCATCTGCCGATAGCTCCACAAAGCACGGCCGATTCCGTACTTTTCGAACGCAGCGTGGATATACCCGAACCACGTCAGCGCGTCCTCGGGCGACGCGTTGTCGATCACACCGTACTCGCCGCAATACAGCGGCACGTTCTTTCGCTCCGCGGCGGCGACGGCGTCTGCCATGAATGCTTCAAAGTACGCGGGCGACAGCGTGGTTTCGGACGGATACCGATCGAACCCGGCGCAGGATTCGATCTGCATGCGCTTGCCCGCGGCGTCCATTTCACCGAACGTTGACGTGACCGGCAGACGGAATGCGCGGTCCATTGTCTCCATCCAGTGCGCGCCCTGATGCGTGAAGATCAGCGGCTCGTAGCAATGAAAGTTGAATACGATATGCTCGTCGATCGGCACGTCAATATCCTTGACCGAGACCGCGCTGTTGTGCCAGTAGCCGCCGACGAGGATGTTGACCGTCGGCGCGAGCGTTCGGATGCGACGGATGCACTCGGACGCAATACGGTTCCATGTATCGCAGTACGCCTGCTCCGTGACTTCGTTGAGCAGCTCAAAGGCAAGCATGTCGCTATAGCTTCGAAAGTGCTCCGCGATCCGCTCCCAAAGTCGGAAAAAACGTTCCTGATACGTTTCGTTTTCGAAAAAGCCCGCTTCCTGCTCCCCCGGATCAAAGGAAAAGCCGGCTGTCTTATGCAGATCGAGCACCATGTTGAGTCCGTTTGCGCGGCAAAGCGTAATTGTATGTTCCAAGCGCGCATACCCGGATTCACGCGGGCTGCCGTCGTCATTCTCCAATAGCTCATAGTCGACCGGCACGCGCACATGGTCCGCGCCCCATGAACGAATGACCGCAAAATCTTCGTCGCGAATGAATGTATCGTATCGCTGTTCGCTGTGGTCGCACTGCGAATACCAGCCGCCTAAGTTTACGCCTCTTTGAAATCCCTTGAACTGTCTCATAAAAACCTCCGCTGCAGTTTGATTGAAAGAAACCGCCCTGCATGACCAGAGCGGTTTTCAGGAGGGAAGGCAATGAAGATTATCCTTTTACACTGCCTGCGGTTACGCCTTTGATGATCGACTTGGACAGAATGAT
>CAMNHT010000194.1 GCA_946539625.1 uncultured Clostridia bacterium
ATGATGACCTCCGTGCTGTGCAGCCCGGACGGCAAGTTCGAGTACGAAGCGGCGCACGGCACCGTCACCCGCCACTACTATAAGTACCTGCAGGGCGAAGAGACGTCAACCAACCCGATGGCAACGATCTATGCGTGGAGCGGCGCTCTCCGTAAGCGCGGCGAGCTGGATGGGCTCGACGATCTCGTCAATTTCGGCAACAAGCTCGAGGAAGCATGCGTTGAGACGCTGAACGACGGCATCATGACAAAGGACCTCGTGAATCTCGTCGAGGGAAAGAAACCCACCGCGGTCAACACGATCGACTTCATCCGCGCGATCCGCGAACGCCTTGAAAAGAGGCTCGAAGCATGAAGATCGTAAAGGCAGCACAGGCAGGCACGGTCGAATCGAGCGATATTGTCGTAAAGATCGAGCCGAACGAGAACGGCGTGGAAATCGAGCTGACTTCCTCGGTCAAGCAGCAGTACGGAACGCAGATCGAAACGGTGATCCGCGAAACGCTCAAAGAACTCGGCGTTATGTCGGCGCGTGTCGTCGCGGTCGACAAAGGCGCATTGGACTGCACGGTTCGCGCCCGCACGCAGGCAGCGGTGTTCCGCGCCGCGGACAGCACGGATTATCCGTGGAAAACGGAAGCGTAAATCCGTAACGAACAAAAAAGCGGGTCCCTCGATTGAAGGGATCCGCTTTTGTCTGTCCATATCACCGGTCATGTCATCCTGAGCCAAGGGCGAAAGATCTTGCGAAGGGAAGGATCTTAAAAAGGTCACGGAAGATTCTTCGAAGGCGCTGCCTTCTCAGAATGACACCCGATTGGCTTGTTATTCCTCCGCGTCCGTGCCCGCGACGGGGATGTTCCGGAGAAGCATCGCGTACGGTCCCTCGTATGAGAGGGAGGAATAGCGTTCCTTCGAGAACGTCAGATCGCGCTGCGCTTCGAAGAGGTTTCCGTTGATCGAACCGCCCGTGACCGGCGTCGCCTTGCCGTTTTCGATCAGATACGCAAGGCGGATCTCGCCGCCGAAGTGCCCCGAGAAACTGTCCATCTGGAAATCGGAGAACGTCACCGCCCAGAGGCAGGGACGATTTTTCATCTGCGCAAAGGGCATGCTGCCGGGATTATTGCAGGCAAACTTCCGATAATTGCCCGTCGGTTCCGTGCCGAGGTAGCGGCAGAAGCGGTTCGGACCGTGTGCAATGCGCATCACGCCGTTTTCAAGGAGCGTGCGATCCTGCATGGGAATGCCTTCCTCGGAATACGGCTGCATCGATTTCAGCGTGATGTCGAGACGCTCGCCCGCAGTTTCGCCCTGTACATCGTCGCCGACCTTCCAGGTCGAATAGCCCGGATAGAGCATGTTCGCCGCGGAGCGGTCCGGATAGAACCACAGGGTCCGCGTGACGTTTTCACCGGTCAGGATCACGTCGTAGCTTCCGCTCTTCAGGATCCGCTGCGCATGTGCGCGGTCCTTAACAAACGTCAGCGCTTCCTTGACATGCGCCGTCAGCGCGTCCGTATCGAGCTCCGTATAGCCGAAGTCGCGGTACATCTCCACGTCCTCGGGCTCCTTTGCCTGCACGACGTATTCGCCCTTGACACTCGCTTCGGTCCACGAAACGTTCGCGCCGCGTGAGCTTACCACATGCACGCGCTTCTTTGACACGAAGATCTCCGCAGAATTCAAGAACGCACCTTTTTCGCAGTCAGCCGCAAAAAGTGCTTTTGCCATCTCGCCCGCGGAAAGCTCCGGCGCCTGTTCGGAAAGCTTGCCCTTCGCTTCGATCAGCGGGGCGGTCACCGGATCGGGCAGCTCATAATACGGGTTCATGGCAAATTGCGCGGCAAAGTACGCGCCTCTGAACGCGTCGAGGATCTCCGCGTCCGTCATGGCTTCGAGCACCGTCACGTCGGTCGCGGCGCGAAGCTTTGTTCCGTCCTTTTCACCCGTGCGGTACACGGTCACCCTGAACTTCTCCACATCTTTTATGCGGCGGGTGTCAAGCTGCTGCTTTACAAAGAACAGCTCCGCCGTGCGCTCCGTGTATCCGTTGACAATGTAATCCGAAATGTCGGCTTCTTTCAGCAATCTTTTGATTCGTTCCATAGGAATTCCTCCTTAACCCAGGCGGATGCGCGCCTTCATGTACGCGCCGCCGTCGGAGACCTTGACCCATTCCTTGTAGCCCTTGCCGCAGTAGCCACCGCCGGCAAGCTCGATTTTGCCTCCCATCATCGAGACGGATTTCAAGAGGTCCGGCACATAGCCCGTCAGCACGATCGGGGAGAAGATGCGTCCGGTGAGCTTGCCGTCTTTGATCTCGCGGGCGGAGTTGACCATGCACTGGATGCCCCAGTTTTTCGGATCCTCCATGCCGCTCGTCGGCTCCTCGAGCAAAAAGCCGTACTTGACCGAAGCAATCATTTCCTCCTTCGTGGCGTCGCCGCCCTCAAAGTACGTGTTCGTCATGCGGGTGTACGCCTTGCGCTCGTAGCTTTCACGCCGACCGTTGCCGGTGGGACGAACGCCCAGCCGCATGGCGGAAAGCGCGTCGCACATACCGGTCTTCAGGATACCCTTGTCGATGATGACCGTGTCGCCGGTGAGCGTTCCCTCGTCGTCGAACGCCCACGTTGCGCATTCGTCGACCGTTGAGCCGTCGTGCATCGTGACAAGCGGGCTTGCGACATACTCGCCGATGAATTGCTTTGCCTGCGCGCGGTCCTTCACAAACATATCCATCTCCACGCCGTGGCCGAACGCCTCGTGCACGATCATGCCGGTGACCTCCGG
>CAMNHT010000195.1 GCA_946539625.1 uncultured Clostridia bacterium
GGCGCGTTCCGTTTTTTTACCGAAAATGCCGTCGAGCTGCCCGGGATCGTATCCTCGCTCTTTCAGCGCACGCTGCAGTTCTCTGACGTCCTCGCCGCGCATATACGGCGACGCAAGACGGAGCTCCCGAGATGCGAAGAACGAAGGGCGACCGTATCGGTCCCAGCCTGAGACACGGCTTTCCACAACACCGACGTCCCGTCCCTTTGCTTCGATCACCGTATCCCCGTCGATGGCATAGCCGACGTGAACGGCGCGTCCGTCGCTCATACGAAACACCATATCGCCTTCCCTAAGCTCGCTTCGTTTGATCGAACGGCAAAGTTTTCGGAGCCCTTCTGCATTCACATCATGATCGATGAGATCATGTTTCAAAAAGAAGTATACGCCGAGCCCGGAGCAGTCGAATGCTCTCAATACGTCGCCGTACCCTTCCCGCACTTCCTTTTTCCAATGTGCGATCGCACGATCGGCATTCCGTTTCGTCTTTTCCTTCTTGCGGATCCACGCCTCCGTGATCGTCGGTTTCTTCTGCCCCTGCGCACCCCACACGTAGATGCTGTGATTTCTCACCTGTTCTTTCAGATATTCCGTAAATTCCGATGCGTTCATAAAAAATCCTCCTCTTCATTCTATGTGAAGAGGAGGAACGGGTGTGAATCTGCGTTACCACTTATTGAACACCTTTTCGGCAAAGCCGAGGAACTCCTTGAGCCGGATCTCCCGCCCGTCTTCGAGCTTCACCGTACCGGAAAACCGTCCGAACACCTGATGCTGATCGGAACAGATCACAAGTACATCCGTCTTTGATGCGCGGTCCAGGATCGGCGTAAAGATGAGATCGACGCGTCCTTCATCGTCCGTAAAATGCCACGCAGACAGCAGATCGTCCGACCCGTCTGCTTTTTTCGGGATTCCGAAGTCCAGCCGTCCGAGCTTATGCGCTTTTCCGTCAAAGAACAGCATGTTTTCGCTTGCAGCCGAAGTATTGCCGAATCCGTAGCCGAGATTGAAGCCGAACAAATGCCCGTCGATCTCGCCCTGCGCGGCGCTCCAGTACCACGTGTTTTTGTATGTCCACACGCCCCTGCCCCAATCCAGAAGGCCGAAGGTCTCTGCGGGATCGAACTCTGTCCGATCATTGCCGACCGCAAAGTATCCCTTCGCGCGCATGCCGATGATCTTCTGATTGTAGTAGAAGTGCCCTTTCTTATCAAACGGCGTGGCGATCACCATAGAGTCGGCAGGTTCTTCTGTCAGCCGGATATCGCACTCAAAGGTTTTTCCGTCCCGAAATTTGTCGATCCGGAAGCGAAGCCGTCTTCCCTCCTTGGTATGTTCAAACGAACCGGACGCGTTCTTTACTGTTTTCTTCACGTCGCCCTTTTCCGATGAGCCCGGAAATCCGGTCTTCCCCATCGGCAGCCAGAACATCGGCGACACGGTCGTTTCCGTCGCGTTTTCAAAGTCCAGTACCGATGCAGACAAAAGCCCCATATAGCTGTTGTCGTCGATCGTCAGCGCGACGCCAAAGCGATCGTTCGTGATGAGATAGTAATCCCATTCCTTGATGCGAAGCTTTGACGCCTTGATCTTCGCTCTGTCATACGTTTTCAGAAGCGCCGTCGCGTAGCCGGGCTCCGAAAGATTTCCCTGTTCGTTGAGAAGCGGTCCGGGACCGAACCGATGCTGCTGCATAGATGCCTCCTTCACGATTGAGGAGGGTATTTCTACCCTCCGAAGCTGAAAAAAAGTCGGTTGAAATCCAATTTCAACCGACTGGATTGTTTATAAGCTCTGCGCGATCGCGACCGCGACGGCAACCGTTGCGCCGACCATCGGATTATTGCCCATGCCGATGAGACCCATCATCTCGACGTGCGCCGGAACGGAGCTCGAACCCGCAAACTGCGCGTCGCTGTGCATTCTTCCCATCGTGTCCGTCATGCCGTAGGACGCGGGACCTGCCGCCATGTTATCGGGATGCAGCGTTCTGCCCGTGCCGCCGCCGGACGCAACGGAGAAATACTTCTTTCCGTTTTCAACGCACCATTTCTTGTACGTGCCCGCAACCGGATGCTGGAAACGCGTCGGGTTCGTGGAGTTGCCGGTGATGGAAACGTCGACGTTCTCGTGCCGCATGATCGCAACGCCCTCGTTGACATCGTCCGCGCCGTAGCAGCGTACCTTTGCGCGCTCGCCGTCGGAAAACGCCTTGGTGTAAACGACCTTCAGGTCGCCGGTGTAGTAATCATATTCCGTCTCAACATAGGTAAAGCCGTTGATGCGGGAGATGATGTACGCCGCATCCTTGCCGAGACCGTTCAGAATGACCTGCAGGGGCTTTGTACGGACCTTGTTTGCGGTGCGCGCGATGCCGATCGCGCCTTCCGCCGCCGCGAAGGACTCGTGACCTGCGAGGAACGCAAAGCAGCTCGTTTCTTCACGAAGCAGCATTGCGCCGAGGTTGCCGTGCCCGAGACCCACCTTACGCTGATCCGCAACGGAGCCCGGGATGCAGAACGACTGGAGCCCGATACCGATGGCTTCCGCCGCTTCCGCCGCGTCCTTGACGCCCTTCTTGTACGCGATCGCCGCGCCGACGGTGTATGCCCAGCCCGCGTTTTCGAATGCGATCGGCTGAATGCCCTTGACGATGCCGTACGGGTCTACACCGTGCGCGTCGCAGATGGCCTTCGCTTCTTCGAGATCTTTGATGCCGTACTCGTTCAGCACCTTCGTGATCTTGTCGATTCTTCTTTCAAAAC
>CAMNHT010000196.1 GCA_946539625.1 uncultured Clostridia bacterium
ATGTTCGCGTCCGCGTCGAACGCGATCGTCATCGGCTTCAACGTGCGTCCGGATTCCACGGCGCGATCGGCCGCGGAAAAGGAAAAGGTCGATGTCCGCACATACCGCGTCATTTACAACGCGATCGAGGACGTCGAGAACGCAATGAAGGGCATGTTCAAACCGGTCTTCCAGGAGGTCGAGCTCGGCCGCTGCACGGTCCGCTCCACGTTCCGTATTTCCGGCGTCGGCACGATCGCGGGTGCATACGTCAACGAGGGTAAAGTCACAAGGACCGCGCAGGTGCGCGTCGTCCGCGGCGGCATCGTTCTGCACGACGGCAAGATCGGTTCTTTGAAGCGCTTCAAAGACGACGCGAGAGAGGTCATGGCGGGCTATGAGTGCGGCATCTCGATCGAGAACTTCAACGACATCCTTGAGGATGACGTGATCGAGTGCTACGAGATGGAGGAAGTGAAGCGCTGATGGCAAAGGTCAGAAACGAACGGCTCCGTGAGGAGCTCAAAAAGACGGTCAGCGCGATCATCTTCGAAATGAAGGATCCGAGGATCCCGGCGGTGACCTCGATCACCGAAATGGAAGTGACGCCGGACCTTAAGTACGCCAAGGCACATGTTTCCGTGTATGACGCGGACGAGACCGCGCTTAAAACGGCAGTTGACGCGTTGAATCACGCGGCGGGCTTTATTGCACATGAGGTCGGTGCGCGCATGACGATCCGCAGGGTGCCTGCGATCAAGTTTGTCGGCGATGATTCGATTGCGTACTCGGTACATATCTCCGAGGTGATCCGCTCGCTGCACAAGGACGACAAACTCGAAAAGGAGCCGGAAGAATGAATCTTTTCAGCGCGGCGTCCTTTATACAATCGCATCAATCCTTTTATCTGGCAGCCCACCAGTCGCCCGACGGCGACACGATGGGCTCCTGCCTTGCTTTGCGGGCGGCGCTTCTTGAATTGGGAAAGGAAGCGACGGTCGTCTGTCCCGATCCCGCGCCGAAGAATCTTTCGTTTTTAGAGGGGATTGACACGGTGATCGGTACGGACGGGATCGAACCGCCGAAGGAAGCGGTGATCTACGTTGACTGCGCCGACCATAAGCGCACAGGATCGCTGCAGGCGACGCTCGAGACCGCGCCGTTCGAGTTCTGCATCGACCACCACGGCACAAACCCGCGCGAGAGCAAAGACGGCGACTGGGTCGAGGAAGTTTCCGCAACGGGTGAGCTCATCCTTCGGCTTCTGAATGAGCTGCGCGCGCCGATCACACACGGCATTGCCGTCGCGCTCTATACGGCGATCGCCACCGACACCGGCAATTTTGCGTACTCGAATACGACCGCGGAGGCATTCGGCGCTGCGGCGCAGCTGATGAAATACGATATTAACCTCAGTGAGCTCAATCGTATCCTGTTCCGCGAAATGACGCTGGCGAAGGCAAAGCTCGTTGCCTATACGCTCGGGCACATGGAGCTTTCAGAGGGCGGACGGCTGAATCTCTGTGCCGTTCCCGAAAGCGTACTCACCGCGTGCGGCGCAAGCAAGGAGGACTGTGAGGGTCTGATCGATGATCTCCGCGACATCGATACCGTCGAGGCAGCTTGTATTCTGAAGGAGTCCGACGGCGTCATACGGGTCAGCATGCGCTCTAAGCGCACCTGCGACGTGGCGGCTGTTGCAAAACGGTTCGGCGGCGGCGGACATGTCCGCGCAGCGGGCTGTACGCTCGAGCTTCCGCTGAATGAGGCGGTGCGCGTGATGCGCGATGCACTTATTGAGGCGCTCACATGGCCGAAGGAATCGTAACCGTTCTGAAACCGCCGGCGATGTCCTCGAGCGACGTTGTAGTGGACGTAAGAAAGATTTTTGAAACCAAGCGAGTCGGACATCTCGGAACGCTCGACCCGGAGGCTGCCGGCGTTCTGCCCGTGTGTGTCGGACGTGCTGTGCGGCTGTTCGACTATCTTGTCGATAAGCAGAAGACCTACCTTGCAGAGATCGCGTTTGGCGTCGCGACCGACACGCAGGACGCGCAGGGGAAGGTCACGGAAACAAGCAATGCCGTCGTGACGGCGGAACAGCTCGATACGGTTCTGCCCCGGTTTACCGGCACGATCTTGCAGACGCCGCCGATGTATTCCGCATTGAAATTCAACGGACAGAAGCTCTATGACCTCGCACTTTCGGGCAAGGAGATCCCGGACAAATCGCGGGAGGTGGAGATCGCTTCGCTCAAACGCGTCGGAACACGCGGCGAAAACCGGTTTCTGATCGAAGTAACCTGCTCGCGCGGGACGTATATCCGCACCCTTTGCCACGATATCGGAACTGCGCTCCGTGTGCCCGCGCATATGGCGTTTCTTCTTCGCACCTCGTCCGGACCGTTTACGCTCGAACGGGCGTATTCGATTGCGGAGCTTACGGAAATGAAAGCGGCGGGGCGTTTGGACGAATCACTGACCTCCTGCGAGGACGCAGTTGCGTTTTTACCGCGGCTGGATCTCGGACACGATCGGAGAAAGCCTGCCATGAACGGGCTGCCCACGCGCACAAACGCAGCGGACGGTGCGTACCGCATCTATTGCGGCGGTTTTTTGGGCGTCGGCGTCGTGCAGAGCGGCAGCGCGCTTTTGAAGGTACACCTTTACGGAGAATGACTGCCCCCCTCAGTCTCGGTAAGCGGCTACGCTTCGCTTCGACGGCAAATCGCGCGCTTCCCGCGCGTACCTCCACTTCGTTACAGAGGTTGATCGCGCGCTT
>CAMNHT010000197.1 GCA_946539625.1 uncultured Clostridia bacterium
CGTTTCGGTCCTGCCCGGAGACGCGAATTATCTGCTGCTTTCCGGCGTGCCGACGCTGTATGAAGCGCTGCTAAAAAAGGGCATTCTGGTGCGAGATTGCGAAAACTATCGCGGATTACAGAAGGGCGATGTGCGCATTGCGGTGCGCACGCACGCGGAAAACGAATCCCTGATCGCGGCGATCGCGGAGGTGCTGCATGGCTGAGACCGGCATCGAACAGCATTACATCGAAAAGGACGGCAAACGCCTGCGCTATGGGTTTACGACCGGCACTTGCGCGGCGGCGGCGGCAAAAGCGGCGGCGATCCTGCTTCTTTCCGGCACGGCGCCGAAGACGGTTCCGATCCGCACGCCGAAGGGCATTGATTTGAACCTTCCCGTGCTGGAACCTGTGAAAACGGACACCTTTGCCTCCTGCGCGATCCGAAAGGATTCCGGCGACGATCCGGACGTAACGAACGGCGTGCTGGTGTACGCAAGAGTCGCGTATGCAAAAGAGCCGGGCATTTCGATTGACGGCGGCGAGGGCGTCGGGCGGGTCACAAAGCCCGGGCTCAGGCAGGCGATCGGCGAGGCGGCGATCAACCCCGTCCCGCGGGAGATGATCCGGCAGGCGGTGGAAACAGTTTCGGACGAATACGAAAATACGGACGGGCTTTCGGTCGTGATCTCGATCCCGGAGGGCGTCGCGCTGGCGGAAAAGACGTTCAATCCGCGGCTCGGTATCGTGGGCGGGATCTCGATCCTCGGCACAAGCGGCGTCGTGGAACCGATGAGCGAGGACGCGCTCAAAGACAGCATCGCATTGGAGATTCGGCAAAGAAAGGCGCTCGGCGATACGCGGCTCGTTCTGACGCCCGGCAACTACGGCGCGGACTTTCTGAAAGTCGCATACGGGATCGGCGACGAGCGCGTCGTGAAGTGCTCAAACTTTATCGGCGACGCGCTGAAAAACGCGGAGGATACGGGATTTTCCGAGGTCCTGCTTGCGGGACATATCGGAAAACTCGTCAAGCTTTCCGGTGGCATTTTTAACACGCACTCAAAGTACGGCGATCACCGCGCGGAGCTCATCGCGGCGGCGGCAAGGGCGGCGGGCGCGGAGGAAGTCACGGCGCAGGAGATGTTCAACTGCGTCACCACCGACGAGATGCTCCGCATTTTAGAGGAAACGGACCTGCTCTGTCCGACGATGGACGCGCTGAAAACGCGCATCGACGCGGCGCTTGCGGCAAGGTTTCCGAAGCTTTTGATCGGCGTGATCGTCTTTACGACGGGAAACCGCATGCTGTTTATTAACGGGCTTGCGGAGCTTTGGACGGAGGAAGGAATATGAACGGAACATTTTACGGTGTCGGCGTCGGACCGGGCGACCCCGAGCTGATGACGCGCAAGGCGGCGCGGCTCATTCGCGACTGCGACGTGCTTGCGATCCCGCATCGCGATCCCGAAAAATGCTTTGCGTACCGGATCGCGCTCGGTGCGGTGCCGGAGGCAAAGGACAAGCCGGTTCTGTGCGTCGATATGCCGATGACGCACGATAAGCTCGCGCGCGAAGCGGCGTACGAAGCCGGTGCGGCAACGATTGCGGAAGAACTCAGGGCGGGCAGAACCGTCGTGTTCGTCACGCTCGGCGATCCGTCGGTCTATTCGACGTTTGCGTATCTTGCGGACCGGGTGGGAAAAAGCGGATTCGAAGCGCTTTGGGTCCCGGGCGTACCTTCGTTCTGCGCGGCGGCGGCAGCGCTCCGTGCGCCGCTGTGCACCGACCGTGAGGAACTGCATATTTTGCCAGGCAGCATCCACGTCGAAACCGCGCTTGCGTACCCCGGCACGAAGATTTTTATGAAGGGCGAGCTCGGTCCGCTGCTCGACGCGATCGAAAAAAGCGGAGCATCCGCGCAGGCGGCGGAGAACTGCGGCACGGAAAACGAGCGTTTGTACCGGTCGGCGGGAGAGATCCCAAAGGACGCGGGCTATTATCTGGTTACGATCATAAAGGAGGAAGCATGATCCGTTTTGTGGGCGCCGGATGCGGCGCGGAAGATCTGATCACGGTGCGCGGACAGCGGCTTTTGCAGGAAGCCGACGTCATCATCTATGCAGGTTCCCTGGTGAACCCGAAACTGCTTGACGTCAGAAAGGACGGATGCAGGGTATACAACAGCGCGGAAATGACGCTCGAGGAGGTCCTTTCCGTGATGTACGAGGCGGAGGACCGCGGATGGATGACTGTGCGGCTGCACACCGGCGACCCGTGTTTGTACGGCGCGATCCGCGAGCAGATGGACGCGCTTGACAAAAAGGGCATCTCCTACGACTACACCCCCGGCGTCAGCTCGTTCTGCGGCGCGGCGGCGGCGCTCAACATGGAGTACACACTGCCGGACGTTTCGCAAAGCGTCGTCATCACGCGCATGGCGGGAAGAACGCCCGTTCCGGAGCGCGAAAGCGTCCGCGCGTTTGCCGCGCACAAGGCGACGATGGTGCTGTTTTTAAGCACGGGACTGCTCCAAAAGACACAGGAGGAGCTGATCGCGGGCGGGTACGATCCCGCAACGCCTGCCGCGATCGTCTATAAGGCGAGCTGGCCGGACGAAAAGACGGTGCTCTGCACGGTTTCAACGCTTGCCGCCTGCGCAAGGGAGAACGGCATCAAAAAGACCGCGCTCATCATCGTGGGCGACGCGGTCAAACAAAGCAACTACGCGCGCTCGGAACTCTACAACCCGACCTTTACGACAGAGTTCCG
>CAMNHT010000198.1 GCA_946539625.1 uncultured Clostridia bacterium
AAATGCAGCGACATGCGCGGTGCATTTGACTCCTTGCGCCGTCGGCCGCCCGGTTGTCGAACGGCAGCAGGCATACGGCGAAAACCCGACGAAAGCCCGCTTTCGTCGAAATGCTATACCACAAGGTCGCCTTCTTCGCTGTTTAAGACCTCGAAGATCTCCTCCTCCGCGCCGGAAAGGGCGTTCACGTAGACGATGAAGAACGTCTCGCCGCGGGTGCATTTGAACTCGTAGCAAAGGACCTCGTACGTATTCGATTTCGGGATCAGCGCAAGCGCGGTGTGCTCGAGCGCAAGCGAATCGGAAAGACTGTTCTTTGCGTCCGCTTCGGTGAGGATCGGCGTTGAAAGATCGCGGTCGCGGTGGTGGAAGCGATAGTTCATTGCGTCAAGTCCGATGACGGTTTGTGTGTCGCGGTCAACGTAGACCTTGACCAGATCGGCATACAGAATCACGCCGTTCTGCACGGCCGCGTAGTTCAAGACGACCGTGCCCGCGTAATACTGCGCATAGGACGGCTCCATTTTGCCGAAGCCGTGCGCTTCGAGGTATGCGCTTGCCGCCGCGTGCAGGCGTTCGCTCTCCTCGTCGCTCGGCGGATCGTTCTTGTCGCCCGTCGGCGTGCCCATGAAGTACAGCAGCAGCCCGCCGCGCTCAGTGATCGAAACGCAGAGTTCCCCTTTCCCGTCGCTTGCGGAAAAATCAAAGGTTGTGATCAGGCTTTCCGTGCGTCCGTCCAAGCTGAGCTTGCGGTCCGGAAACAGCTCGCCTGCGATGCGCATGGCTTCGTTCTCATCCACTGTTTCATCCGGCAGTCCCAGCGGCTCCGCCTGCTCGCTGCTTTCGGAAAACGGACCGTCGTACAAAAGTGATGGATAGTTTGCGATGTTCTCTTCGTCGGTCTCGCCGCTGTAAAAGCCGTCCTCCGGCGCGGTCGGAAACGTCCCGTCCAGACACCCGCTGTCGTACTGCTCCGAAAGGCCCGAGCAGCAGGTTTTGAGTTCGGAAAGCGAGCCGAGCTGTTCCTCGGTCAGCATTTGTCCGGAGAGTACGCGGTCCATCAGCGTCTCGGCAAAGTCGCCGGTGCGGGTCAGAAACTGCATCAGCCCCTCGTCGTCCGCGTGCGCGACCGGCAGCAGCGACAGCGCGCGCACCGCGCCGGCGGAAAGCCTTCGTACGTCCGAAAAGGACTTCGAAAGACGCGCGGGCGTGCTTGCCGCTTCCAGCTTCGAAAGCGCGACGTTCAGGTCGTTTAGGTCGTTACTGAGCGCGCGGTAGGCGCTTTCGGTCTGCGCCTCGATCACGCGCTGCTGCTCCGCGATCGTTTTGCGCTGTTTGAAAAACAGAACGGTCATCACCGCAAGCCCGATCAAAAGGATCGCGGGGACGCCGAACAGCCAGATTTTCTTGGTAACTCGTATCATTTGCAAAACACATGATTGCCGATGCGCACCACGACGGGGCGGCTGCGGATCCAGCGGTTGCTTGTTTTTGCGGGGTTGTAATAATAGAGACAGCCGCCCGTCGGATCCCAGCCGTTCATGGCGTCCCGTGCCGCCTTCAGCGCGGAATCGTCCGGTCGGAGATTGATCTGCCCGTCGTCGACCGCCGAGAACGCGCCTCTTTGATAAACGACGCCGGAAATCGAGTTGGGAAACGAGCTGCTTTTGACGCGGTTTAAGACCACCGCGCCGACTGCGACCTGCCCCTTATACGGCTCGCCGCGCGATTCGCTGTAGATGCACTGCGCCAATAGATACACATCGCCGGACGCGGGCTTGGTCGAGGCGGAGACGGCACTTTTGAGATTCAGTCCCATCGCCGCGGCGGTCTTTTCTCCCACCACGCCGTCGACGGTCAGCCCGTTCTTTTCCTGAAACCAGCGGACCGCGCGCTCAGTCGCGTAGCCGAAGATACCGTCGACCGCGCCGGAATAGTATCCCCATTGCTTGAGACGCTTCTGCACCGCAATGACCTCGTCGCCTGTGGACCCGCGCTTTAGGGACGCCTCCGCCGTCATCATCGGCAGCACCGCGCCGGCGATCAAAAGCGCCAGAAGGACGATCTTGCCTGTCCTCAGAGCTTTTTGCATACGCCCTCCTTAAAACAGCGAACGGATGAGGTTCAGGACCCAGCTTTCGGTCTCGACCTTGTCAAGGTCGATCCGCTCGCCGGTCTTCGATACAATGCACAGCGGCGGGAACAGCACGCACCACCAGTTGTGCCCTGCGGCGGGTCCGATCCGCACACACAGCGCATCATACTCGCCCGCAGGAAACAGCAGATCGCCGTAGACACGGTCCGGGAATGTCTCCGTGCCCAAAGAGAGCTGCACGCTGTCATCGAGCCCTCTTTCTCGCAGGACCGCCTCGGCGGTCTTTTGGATCTCGCTTCCGTGGGACAGCAAAAATGCCCGCGCGTCCTCATAGCTTTCGGCGCTCTCAAACAGCGGCAGGATCGCGTCACGCACGGAAAGTTTTGCATTCTGGTCCTCCTCCGAATCGCTCGCGGCGATCACGTGGAGCCGCAGGACGCCCTCGCTCGACTTGAGCACCGTCTTTGCGGGCGCGGCGCTTTGCAAAATGCCGACGGCGGCGACAAGGAGCAGAATCAGACCGGTAAAGAATCGTTTCAGCATTGTTTTTTCACCTCGAATGGAGTATTTCCCATCCTTCGCGGTTCCATACCTGTTGACTTTTCGGGGAAAAT
>CAMNHT010000199.1 GCA_946539625.1 uncultured Clostridia bacterium
CGAACGAGAGCCGGATCGTCATGCTCTTGACGTCCGCTTCGTAGATGTCGACGAGTGAAATGCCCTTCAGCGTCTCGTCACGATCAGCGAAGAACGGACCGGTGACATCCGCGAATGTAACATCCTTATCGACGACAAAGCTAAGGTCAATGTCGATGCCCGGGAAACGCGACGCTTCCTGATACTTGAGGTCTGCTTCCCTGATCTCCGCAAGCGAATCCATATCGAGCTCGAGCGTGACGATCGCCGCCTTCTTGTCGATTTCCGCCGCAACCTCGGGATGCACGGTGCTGATCGTTCCGATCGTTCTGCCGTCCAGGATGATCGCCGCGGTGTTTGCGGGATGCTCCCATGCGTTGATGGGCTCGACGCGCTCGAACGTCGGATGCTGCCTGCGGATATCATAGAGAATCGACGCGATCATGTCGCGCGCGGAAAGGAACACGGTGCGTTCCTTCTCATGCGAGAGCAGCGCGACGCCGAGCGTTCTGCGTTCGTTACAGGTGCCGTCCGGCTTCTGTCCCTTGACCGTTCTGCCGATCTCAAACACGCCGAACGACGGCGCATAGAAGCGATTTTCCTTCAAAACCGGCAGCAGCGTCTGCATCATGGCGGTTCTGAGCACGGTCGCGTCCGGGTTCATGCCGTTCAGCAAACGCACGTTTTCGGGCAGCGGGATCGAAAGATCGTTCAGCTTCTTCGCGTCGCACCAAAGGTATGTGTGGACCTCGTGTAGCCCGAAGGTCTTCACAAGCGCGTCCTTCACCGCCGCCTCGTCCGCCTTGACGGTAAGCGGCTTTACGGGGCGCAGTGCGCTCATCGTGGTCTCGATTTTGAAATTATCGTAGCCATAGATGCGCGTGATCTCCTCGATCACGTCTGCGGGGATCGTCACGTCCTTGGTGGCGCGCCACGACGGGACCTTGACGTCGAACAGGGAGTTCTCCTCCGTGACGGTAAAGCCGAGCCGCGTGAGCGTATCGGTGATCTGCGCGTCGGAGATGTCGATGCCGGTATAACGGTCGACAAATTTCTTGTCGAAATGCAGCTCGATTTCGGGATAATGGTATTGATAACAGTCGGTATAGCGGCTTGTGACCTTCGCTTCCGGGTCGATCGAAAGGAGGAGTTTTAAGAATCTGCCCGCCGCAAGCCGGCAAAGCTCCGGATCGAGCGTCTTTTCATAGCGCATGCTCGCGTCTGTGCGAAGTCCGATACGGCTCGAGGTCTTGCGAACCGAAACCGCCGAGAACGTCGCGCATTCAAGCGTGACGGAATCGGTGTCGGCGACGATCTCGCTGTTTTCGCCGCCCATGACGCCTGCGACCGCAACAGGGTGATTGTCGCTTGTGATCATCAGCGTTTCCGAATCGATCTTCCGCTCCGTGCCGTCGAGCGTCTTGAACGCAAAGGGCTCCGGGAAGCGCTGTACGCCGATCGTGCCGACCATGCGCGAATCGAACGCGTGCGTCGGCTGACCGAGCTCGAGCATGACGTAGTTGGTGAGGTCCGCGAGGAGCGAGATCGCGCGCATGCCGCAGTAGTAGAGGCGGATCTGCATGTCGATCGGGCTGACCGTCTTTTTGATGCCGCCCGCGCGGATCGCGGAATAGCGGTAGCAAAGCTCCGGATCAATGAACCCGAGCGAAACCGGATCGAGCGCGTCATATTTTGTCAGATCGTCGAGATCGAGGGGCTTTAACGGGCGTTTTGCGATCGCCGAAAACTCGCGCGCAATGCCGTAGTGTCCCCAAAGGTCCGGACGGTTCGTCAGTGATTTGTTGTCGACTTCGAACACGGTATCCTCAAAGGCGTAAAGCTCCTTGATCGGCTTTCCGAGCGGGGCGTCCGCTGGCAATTCCAGAAGTCCCGAGGACGAATCCGCAATGCCGAGCTCAGCCGCGGAGCAGCACATTCCGCGTGAGACGACGCCCGCAATGGTGGCTTCGCCGATCGTCATGCCGACGACGGAAGCGCCGAACGGCGCAAACGGAACGCGCATGCCGACGCGAACATTCGGCGCGCCGCACACGCAGCGATCGGTGTGATCGCCCAGATCGAGCTCCAGAAGATGGAGTTTTTTCGAGTTCGGATGCGCCTCGATCGTTTTGATCTCCGCCACAACGACGCCGTTGATTTCGGTGCCGAGATGGAAGACGTCCTCCACCTCTGCGGTGGACAGCGTGAAGCGATGGATGAGGTCGTCGATATCAAGCCCGGAAAGGTCAACATATTCCGAGATCCAGTTCATGGAAACTTTCATGGTTCTGCCTCCTTACTTCACGAATTGGTCGAGGGACTTCAAATTCCCGCTGTTCAGATCGCGGATATCCTTGATCCCGTATTTCATCATGGCAAGCCGCGTGAGCCCGAGGCCGAACGCAAAACCCGTATACTTGTCGGTGTCGATGCCGCCCGCTTTCAATACGTTCGGGTGGATCATGCCGCAGGGGCAAAGCTCGAGCCAGCCGCTGTTCTTGCAAGACGGACAGCCCTTGCCCCCGCAGATCGCGCAGGAGATGTCGAGCTCGAAGCCCGGCTCGACGAACGGGAAGAAGCCCGGACGGAGGCGCACCTTGACGTCGCGCTGGAAGACCTCACTGAGCATTGTTTTCATAAAGTAGATGAGGTTTGAGATCGAGATGTTCTCGTCGATCATGATGCCCTCCATCTGGAAGAACGTGTTCT
>CAMNHT010000200.1 GCA_946539625.1 uncultured Clostridia bacterium
CATGTCGCATTACGGCTCCATGCCCGACACGGCAAAGATGATCCTCGAAAACAAGGTCGAAGCGTATAACCTGCCGTTCGGCGTCATGTCGCACGCGGTGCGCGCAGGCGCGGCGGGGCATCCGTACTACATTTCCGACGCGGGCCTCAATCTGTTCGTCGATCCGAAGTACAAGGGCTATCAGCTAAACGAGCAGTCGAAGCAGGAGCTTGTCGAGGAGATCGTGATCGACGGCAAGCGGCGCCTAAAGTACGCCACCCCGCATCCCGACGTCGCGCTGTTGAAGGGCTCGAGCGCGGATGCGTACGGCAACATCTCATGGGAAGACGAACCGGTCATCGGCGACGCGCTTTCCATCGCGCAGCTTACAAAGCGGCTCGGCGGCAAGGTCATCGTGCAGGTTAAGCGCAAGCTCGACACCCCCAGAAGACCGTCCGAGGTCGTGATCCCGTCGGTGCTCGTGGATTACATCTGTGTTTGCCCCGAACAGGACCAGATCCAGGGCATCAAGGGCACCGATCCGCGCTACGCGGGCGACGTGCCCATGACCGATGAGGAGCTGGAAGCATACGTCAAAAACAACGCGAAGGACGATCCGAAGGACCTTGCAAAACAGCTCATCGCAAAGCGCGCGGCAAAGGAATTAAAGCCCGGTCACGTCGTGAACATCGGCGTCGGCGCGCCGGAATTCGTCGCGGTCGAAGCGGCAAAGAGCGGCATGCTGAGTAAAGTGGCGCTGACGGTCGAAGCCGGCTCCATGAAGGGGCTGCCCGCGGGCGGGTTTGCGTTCGGCGCGGCAATGGGTTCGCAGGCGTGCTGCACCACCGCGGAACAGTTTGACCTGTATGACGGCGGCGGCCTGGATATCTGCTTTATCGGCGCGCTGGAGGTCGACGGCGAAGGCAACGTCAACGGGCACTATCACCCGAAAAAACTCTCCGGCATCGGCGGCTTCATCAACATCACGCAGTTCACGCACAAGGTCGTGTTCTGCACGACGTTCTCGGCGGGCGGACTGGAGATCGAGGACGGCGAAGACGGATTGAAGATCGTAAAGGAAGGCAAGTTCCTGAAGTTTGCGGAGCATGTCACGGCGCTCAGTTTCTCCGCGCAGAACGCGCACGAGAACAAACAGGAGGTCACCTACGTGACCGAGCGCTGCGTCTTCAGGCTCGGCGAAAAGGGATTGATCCTTTCGGAAGTCCGCAAGGGCGTAGACGTAAAAAAGCAGATCCTGGATCTGCTTCCGTTCAAGGTCGAGGTCGCGGAGGACCTCATCGTCTACTAATCGAGCGGGATATGGAACGCGCGCATCGTGTTGATGATATGCAGCTGCATCGCGATCTTCGCGCCTTCGGGATTGCGTTCGCGTAAATACTGCACCAGCACGCGGTGATCGTGCAGCGTCATTTCCGCCACTTCCGGCGCTTCGTTTGCAAGCAGGATGCCGTGGTGGATGGCGCGGTTGAAGACCGGCAAAAGCGCGGTGATGAACGGGTTGTGCGTGGCGGACGCGATCGAGTTGTGAAATTTCTGCTCGGTTTCGTCCCATTGCGGATCGGCGGAGCGGATCATCTGCTCGTTCAGCTCGCAGGCGCGAAAGATCTCATCGAGCTCTTCGCTGCTTGCGCGAAGGCAGGCGTAATACGCTGCCTGCGGCTCGAACATGAGACGCATCTCGTAGAGGTCCTTCGTATTCACGTTCGTGTTCTGGATCTTCAGAACATCATAGTCGGCGTGAATATTGCGGCTTTCGGTCACGAACGTGCCGACGCCGCGGCGCACCTCAACAAGCCCGCGTGTGCTGAGGATCCGAAGCGCTTCGCGAAGCGTCGTGCGGCTGACGTCGAGATCGGCGGACAACTCCGGCTCGCTCGGCAGCTTGTCGCCCGGGGCGAAACGCCCGTGCACGATCATTTCGGCGAGACGGTCTGCGATGCGCACCGAAAGCGCGTTGTTTCCATAAGCCATAATCGTTACCTCCGATATTCGGATTATACCGCAAAGCGTTGCGGAACACAATAAAAATTCAGAAAAGAGGGAGAATCACAATGGAAGGTTTAACCATCATCAAAACAGAACATCCCAAAGAAAAGCCCGTCAAGGGTCAGAAACTCGGCTTCGGCTGCGTGTTCACCGACCACATGCTCATCATGCAGTGGGATCGGGGGCAGGGTTGGCACGACGCAAAGATCGTTCCGTTCGGACCGATCTCCATCAGCCCGGCTTCGACCGTTCTGCACTACGCGCAGGAGACATTTGAGGGCATGAAGGCATATCGCGCCGAGGACGGCAGAATCCTTTTGTTCCGTCCGGAGGAGAACTTCAAGCGCCTGAATCTTTCGAACGAGCGTCTCTGCATCCCTGAGCTCGACGTCGATTTCTGCGTGGAGAGCTTGAAAGAGCTCGTCCTGCTCGACAAGGACTGGATCCCGTCCGATCCCGGCGCGTCGCTGTACATCCGTCCGATGGTTATCGGCAACGAGTCCCGTCTCGGCGTCAAGGAAGCGGACAGCTACCTCTATATGGTGCTTCTGAGCCCGTCCGGCGCGTACTATGAGAGCGGTCTGAAACCCGTTCCGATCTACGTCGAGGAAGAATACGTCCGCGCGGTCCGCGGCGGCACCGGCTTTGCCAAGACCGGCGGCAACTACGCGTCCTCGATGCTTG
>CAMNHT010000201.1 GCA_946539625.1 uncultured Clostridia bacterium
CGTGTGACGGCGCTTGAAGTCAATCCGGCAGGCATTGCGCTGATGCAAAAACGCGCCGACGCATGCGGCGTTCGCAATCTCGAAACCGTCTGCGACCTTTGGGAACGGTTCGAGCCGGACAAAGTCTTTGACGTAACGTTCGCCTCGATGTGTCCCGCGATCTGCAATGTGGAAGAGATTTTGCGGATGGAGCAAATGACGAACCGTGTCTGCTGCTTGCTGACCGTCCTGCCGGGAAGCTACGATTTGCACCGACGCGCCATGATGCAGGAACTGCAGCTGCGTCCAGCGGGCATGGTGACCGATGGCACGATGTATGAGCGGGTGCTGACCGCGATGGGAAGGGACGTACGCATCGTTACGAAGGAATTCACATCAAAGCACGACGTTCGCGCCGAAACCGTTCTGCAGCAATTCCCGGTCTATTTCGCCGTCTTCGGGATACGGGAACCGGACGCCGAGACGTTTCTTCGGGACTATCTGGACCGCAACGCCGAAAACGGCGTTCTGCACGACGAAAGCAAACTGCGGTATGCGCTTTTGACCTGGAACGTGAACGGATGAAACCCGATTTGCGGTTTTCGCCGGTATCAGACGTAAACAGAGCGATCGAACGATCGCTCTGTTTTGATTCTGTGCGGTTTTTTCGCTTTTGCAAGACGTCATTGCAGCCATTTGCGCTTGGATTCGATCAGTTCTGCGAGAAACCGCCGATCCAGCTCCGTCATTGCGTAGTCGGTTCTGCGGATCAGAACGTCCCGGTACAGCTTGTTGTTGTCGACGCAGACGCGCTGCACCAATCCGTACCGATCCAGCAGCTTTTGCGGAATGGGAGATACCCACATAAACGTTTCCGGATTCTCGACCAACAGATCGAACTGTCCTCCGCGTTCAAACAGGAAGATCCTGCGGCGATCCTCATCTGGCAGCTCGGCGCGTCTCACGACGCTGACCGGCAGGGATGGAACATAAGGGTCTCCGTGCACGATCTCGATCAGCGGCTTCAGATCGTCAAACGTGATCTTCTCCTTTGCCGCAAGCGGGTTGTCGCGGCTCATAATGCAGACAAAGGTAAATTCCGCCACGAGCTCGTATGCGAGCCCTTTTTCGTCCATCATTTCCTTGAAATACCGATCGAATTCCGTTGCGTAGCGAATGATCCCCAGATGGTAATCGGCGTTCAGGATATTGGAAATGGCACGGGAGGAATTGGTCTCCATATAATACACCTCGGCAAATTCGCCCTTCAGGCAATGCGAAAACTGCACGAACGCATCCGAGATATAGCTTGCGCGCGGTACGGATATCGAAAACCGCTGCTTGAGCGGAATGCCGCTTCTGTACTTGCGCTCGATATCGTCGATCTGATTCAGAACACCCTTTGCGTAGCGGACAAACTCTTCTCCGTCCGGCGTGAGCGTCATGCCTCTTGAGGTTCGCTCGAAGATTGCGATCCCCAGGTCCGCCTCCAATTCCTTGATGCTACGGCTCAGATTCGGCGGCGCGATGAACAGTTGCTCCGCCGCCTTGTTGATCGAACCGATTCGAGCAACTTCCACCGCATATTTCATATGAAGAATGTTCATGGTTCCTCCCTTCGGCGATCAGACCGATCGCCGGCGTCCTTTTAAACCGCCGATAGCACAGCAGCTTTTTCATATTAATATTAGCATTCGCAGACCGACCATGTCAACAGCGCAAAGCGCAGACGGCTTTCGTCGCGCAGCACGCCGTTGTCGGCGTTTCTTACAGGGCAGTCATGAATAAATGTGTTGGCGTCGGCTTTGGATATGACGAAATCGACCGGATGATGCTTTCAAATCGTTTCGTAAATCACTGCTCTATGCCGGTCAAAGGTGAACTCATATCCGAGCTGTACACAGCCGTCTTCACCAATCTCGGCCACACATTGTTCTGATCAATCACTTCGGCTGTGTATTTGCTTCTGATTTTTACAAATGCTTTTACGATCAATTCACTGCAGTCTGTTCCGGGATGTTCTTTGCTGAATGCGTTTCCAATCGTCAAGCAAAAGAAATAGCAAGTAATTTTCAAAGCGTTGGAGCGAGATGTTAAGTGATAGAGAGCAAATAAACTCTTGCTATGCCTTCTGCCTGAATGCGTTTCCACAACTTTTGTTGAAGAGCCTTAAAAATCTGTACCAAGGCAAAGGTGAATTGATAAAAAGTGGAAAACAGTGCCGGAACGGGATCACCGTTCCGGCTCATGATTCCGTGTGCGCTGCCGCTGCTGCTCCTTCACCTGGTTCTTGATCTCGTATTCGCGGCGAAGCTCGGTTTTCAACAGATTCAGAAGGCGTGGCACGTCCTTTCGGATGCGTTTAACGCGCTTGACGCGATTCCGCAGTCCCGTGATCTCTTTGGTGATCGCCGCGCGCTGTTCCTTGTTTTCTGCAAGCACAGCAGGATCGGTCTCATGCCGGATCTGATTGCGAACCTTGCTACGCTTGGTTTCCAATGCGGTGATCTTCGCTTCCGTTTGCGCGATGTCCCCATTCAGATCGTCCGGCGTGTGCAGCTTGTTTTCTTTCAGAAAGCGATGATCGGAACAGAACTGCGCGTAGTTCTTCAGCTCGTGCCGCAGATCGGCGGACAGGATCACTTCTTTGGTGTAATGGCTTGCAAGCTCGATCAGAGCG
>CAMNHT010000202.1 GCA_946539625.1 uncultured Clostridia bacterium
CTTATTTCGCGTAATCGACCGTGCGGGTCTCGCGAATGACGTTGACCTTGATCTGACCCGGATACTCGAGCTCGCTCTCGATGCGCTTTGCAATATCCTTCGCCATGATGACGGTCTCGGTGTCGCTGACGCGCTCGGGCTTGACGATGATGCGGACCTCGCGGCCTGCCTGAATCGCATAGGAGTAATCGACGCCCTCGAACGAGTTTGCGATCTCCTCAAGCTTCTCAAGGCGCTTGATGTACGCTTCGAGCGTTTCACGGCGCGCGCCGGGTCTTGCCGCCGAGATCGCGTCCGCCGCCTGCACGAGCACCGCTTCGACCGTGTTGGGATCGACGTCGCCGTGGTGCGCCATGATGCAGTGGATGACCGCGTTGTTCTCACGATACTTTTTTGCAAGGTCTGCGCCGATCTGCGCGTGGCTGCCTTCAACCTCGTGGTCGATGGACTTGCCGATGTCGTGCAGAAGACCTGCGCGCTTTGCGAGCGCGACGTTCGCGCCGATCTCAGCCGCCATGATGCCCGCAAGATGCGCGACCTCGATCGAGTGACGCAGAACGTTCTGACCGTAGCTGGTGCGGTACTTCATTCTGCCGAGGTAGCGGATGAGCTCGTGATGCAGGCCGTGTACGCCGACTTCGAGTACCGCCGCTTCGCCCGCCTCGCGGATCGTCTGATCGACTTCCTTGCGCGCTTTCTCGACCATTTCCTCGATGCGAGCGGGATGGATGCGTCCGTCCATGATGAGCTTTTCCAAGCTGATGCGCGCGATCTCTCTGCGCACCGGATCGAACGCGGACAGGATGACCGCCTCCGGCGTATCGTCGATGATGAGGTCGACGCCGGTCGCTGTTTCGAGCGCACGGATGTTGCGTCCCTCGCGGCCGATGATGCGTCCCTTCATTTCGTCATTGGGCAACGGCACAACGGACACGGTCGCTTCCGCAACGTGATCCGCGGCGCAGCGCTGAATTGCCAGAGAAACGATATTTCTTGCGCGCTTGTCGGCTTCTTCCTTGGTGCGCTGCTCGATCTCCCGGAGCATGACCGCCGCTTCGTGCTTCGCTTCCTGTTCGGCACGGGAAAGCACCATTGCTTTTGCTTCGTCAAGAGTAATGCCGGAAATGCGTTCCAGCTCCTCCTCCTGCTTTTTGTACAACGCGTTGATCTCTTCCTCAACCTTGTCGAGTTTTTTGGTGCGATCGTTCAGCTGCTGCTCGCGCGATTCGACTGCCTCGAGCTTTTTGTCCAGCGATTCCTCACGCTGGAACAATCTGCGCTCGTTCTGTTTGATCTCGTTTCTGCGTTCCCGGACTTCCTTTTCCGCCTCGTTACGGATCTTATAGGCTTCGTCCTTCGCTTCCAATACTTTTTCTTTACGGACTTCTTCGGCTTTTTTCTGGGCTTCATCGTACAGACGCTTTACGGTGTCCTCGGCCTTCTCGACCTTTGCCTCCGCAACGTTTTTCCGATAGAAGTAGCCGATCACGATTCCGATCAGCGCACCGATGATGAGTCCGGCGCCGATCAATACAAAGTGCCACCACTCCACGATATTCTACTCCAATCTATATGAATATAACCGAGCAGACTGCCCGGCTATTCCACATGATCGTTTCAAGTTTTCGAAAAAGTTCAGCGCACCGTAACGATGCGGCAAAGCGTTCCGCAAATCTATCTTCCAATACTATGATGAACGCACTTGGCAGTGCAGGATTACTCAAACATATTTTATACGCAATCTTATGCAAAGTCAAGAACCGAACTGCATAAATATCGCATTCCCGCATTATATATAATTTTCACAAAAACAGAGTCCGGGATCCGATCCCTAACCCCCGTTCTTCCGTTTCCTTCCGTTACGCTTTTTTCTGATGGCACTTGCCCGCCATCGGACAGTGCGCGCAGCCGCTTCCGCATGAGGAGCGTCCCTTACGCCTGTCGCGAATCAATGAAATAACAATGGCAGAAACAGCAGCGGCAAGCACGATGAGAATCACAATCGTCAAAAGATTTTCTTTGATCCATTCACTCATATGGCAGTTCCTTTCCGAACGGATCGCCGCCCCGTTCTCCGGGGCGGCGCAGTTTCATTATTTTACACGGACTTTTTGTGTCAGAGTGGTTGCTTCCTTATACTTTTTGATAAAGAGCATGTAGATGAACAATCCAAGTACAAGGATCGCGGCGATCAATCCGACTACGTGGATGTTGCCGGTGAAGATGCAGCCGAACTGATAGATCATCAGAGCAACCGCATAGGCAAACAGTGTCTGATAACCGATGGCGAACCAGGTCCACTTTGCACTGTTCATCTCGCGCTTGATTGCGCCGATCGCAGCAAAGCAAGGTGCGCACAGCAGGTTGAACACGAGGAATGAGAAGCCGACGATGCCGGGCATTGCCGCTTGAAGTTCCTGGTAGAACGTGCCTTCGCCGACGTACAGGACGCCCATCGTGCCGACGATGTTCTCCTTTGCAACGAGGCCTGTCACAGACGCAACAACTGCGCGCCATTCACCCCAGCCAAGCGGTGCAAACAGCCACTGGATACCGCGGCCGATGTAACCGAGGATCGAGAACTCGATCGCCTCCTCCTCCAGCATGCCGAAAGC
>CAMNHT010000203.1 GCA_946539625.1 uncultured Clostridia bacterium
AACGGAGCGCAGCGGAGTGGTAAGCGAAGTGTATACGCCGTAAGGCGGATGAGGTCCCAAGTGTGCGGCGAAGCCGCTATTCGTATCTGTCTGCAATTTCTTTTCAACAGTTGAAAAAACGTGCACGCCATGCTATAATCAAACGTAATTTGTTCGGCTTATGCCGCAAGGAGGCACCTATGGATCTGAAAGCTTTGGTACGCACAATTCCCGATTTCCCGAAGGCGGGCATTCTGTTCCGCGACATCACGCCGCTGATCGGCGACGCGGACGGCTTTGAGGAGCTCGTCAACGAAATGGCAAATCCGCTGTTTGAGCAGGACGTCGATCTGGTTGTGGGACCGGAAGCGCGCGGCTTCATCTTCGGTTCCGCGCTTGCGAACACACTGCACGCGGGCTTCGTTCCGGCAAGAAAGCCCGGTAAGCTCCCGTATGAAACGATCGGCTGCACCTATGGGCTCGAGTATGGCTCGGACGAACTGCAGATCCACGTGGATGCGATCAAACCGGGAAGCCGCGTCGCGATCGTAGACGACCTTCTGGCAACCGGAGGCACGGCGCTTGCGTGCGCAAAGCTCGTCGAGAAGGCGGGCGGCGTGGTCGTGGGATTCGTCTTCGCGATCGAGCTTACGGACCTTCCCGGCAGGGAGACGCTGAAAGATTATCCTGTCGAAACGATCCTGAAATACTGAGAAAGAGACGTCTGTGCCCCGAACGCTTCGGGGCACAGACTTTTTTGCAGTCCCGACATATGCATTTCGAAAAGACAAGGTACAAAATGCGCAAAAAGAGTACAAACTGTATTTCTAAAGCAAAGCGCGTGTCGGCTGTGCTGATCGCTGCCGGATTGATCGGCGGGATGTTCGGCGGCTGTTCCCGCAAGGATGCGGGACCGAGCGCGTTTGCTGTTCCCGAGATCGGCGGGGGAAACGTTTCCTATGATTCCGGGTATGATTTTCCGGATGAAGCGGGCGATCTTGCAGACGTAGATACCTACTTTTCTGCGATCGGCGCGGGCGGCATGACTTTCATCTATGACAGTGCATACCTCGGGGAAGTTTTCGGAACAAAAGAGGTGACGCTGGAAGATCTGTATGCCGCGGTGGATGGGAACAAAACGATCAGCCCCAGATTCAACGAACTTACAAAAACGTTTTGCAAACAGTACGTCACCTTTGCGCCGAACGCGGATCGCAGGATCCTGTATTATAATCTTACAACCATGACGTTCAAGGAGACCGATGAATACGGACTGGCAGTCGACAGCTTCTCCGGAGACGCAAGCGCTTGCTATTCGGCGGATCAAAATACCATTACCTTATTGACCGAGTATTCCTTTGAGAAAGGTACATGGGAGTACCAGACGCTTTTTCATGAGCTCTGCCACGCAGCGAGAATCGCGATCATAAGAACAAAGGACCGGACGTATTACATCCGAAGCGGCGGAAGCAGCTTCAGTGAGGTCATGTGCGACGAAACTCTGAATACGATTTTTTCGGTGCGCCTGCTCGGATATGAGGAGCCGGATCTTGCTTATCAGCTGCAGAGCAATTTTATGGATATCATTCTGGATTCCATGGACAACTACGAGATCAGCGACTATATCAACCACAGCCAAAGCTACTTTATCAAAAAGCTGGATGAATACAGCGAAAGCGAGGCGAATGCCGCCGATATGATCCGCTTGCTGCAGGCGCAATACGATGATTTTCATGACGATTCATATAAGCGGGAGCAGCAGGACTATTATCCGCTGTATGATTTTGTCTCGGATGTGTTTTATCAGAGCAGGATCGCTCCCGATACGTCCCTTGGCGAGGCGGAGACCGTGTATGAAGAACTGATCCGCAGGGTAACATTCGACGTGCCGGAGAAATACGAACTGGACGTTGAACACTTCCGCGAGCACTTCCTTGCGTACTGCGAGGCTTCGGGAATTTCCTGAACAACCGGACAGAGTCGGGAGAACGGTTCAAAACCGCCGAAAAAGGGAACGGGTACTCCGTTGCGGATAAAAGATCCGTTGATCATCTCCGCCCGAACCGTTTGATCATACTCCTTTCCGCCGCGCGAACGGTCCATATACCTGTCAGACCGTTCGTTCGGGAGCGCATGAAAAAAACCTTGCGTTTTCGCTTCATTTATGCTATAAATAAAAAGCACCTTGCCGGTGTGATGGAATTGGCAGACGTGACGGACTCAAAATCCGTTGGGCTAATCACCCGTGTGGGTTCGAGTCCCACCACCGGCACCATAGAAAAGACCACCCCTTGCGGGTGGTCTTTTCTATGGCTGTTTGAAGGAAGGGACTCGACTGAGCGACCGCAAAACACCGCAGTGCGGTGTTTTGCAGCGAAGCGGGTTTGCGGCAGGGCGGAATGCGCAGCGCGTAGCGCAAGCATGACAGCCCGATATCTACCGCCGCAAACGAGTCCCACCACCGGCACCACGTCGCCGCGGACGTCGCATCGTTCGCGGCGGTTTTTTATCCTTACGGATCAAAACCACCGTTCACCCGCTCCGTCGCGGCTCCTTTCCGCAAACGATCTCGCTCGGCTCGCCTGTTCGGTTGTGAACAGCCTCACAACGGCTCGCTGTCGCTAC
>CAMNHT010000204.1 GCA_946539625.1 uncultured Clostridia bacterium
TGTTCGCTCGGCGCGGCGTTCGGCGTCGGCATGGGCGGCATGGAGGGCACCTGCGGCGCGCTTGTCGGAGCACAGCTGCTGCTTGGGATCATCAAGGGCGATGAGCCCGTCATGCGCGACGCGAGACAAATGCATAAGACGTTTACCGAAACCTGCGGCGCGTCGCTTTGCAAGGATCTGAAGGGCAGAGACACGGGCAAAGTGCTATGCTCCTGCGACGACTGCGTACGATGCGCGGTCGATATCATCGAAGCAAAAACGGAAGGAGAATAAATATGGCATATCGCGTACTCATCATCAACGGCAGCCCGAAGGCGAACGGCTGCACGGCAAGAGCATTGCGGGAAATCGAAACGACACTTCACGCGGAGGGGATCGAAACGGATCTCGTTCACGTCGGAAACGCCGACGTGCGCGGCTGCGTTTCGTGCGGTTTCTGCTTTGAAAACGGACGCTGCGCCATCGACGATAAGGTGAACGAGGTCGCGCCGCTGTTTGAAAAAGCGGACGGGTTCATCGTCGGAAGTCCCGTCTATTACAGTTCGCCGAACGGCACGCTCATCTCGTTCCTCGACCGGCTTTTTTACAGCACGCATTTTTCGAAGCATATGAAGGTCGGTGCGGCTGTTGTGAGCTGCCGCAGGGGCGGCAACACGGCGTCGTTCGACGTGCTGAACAAGTATTTCACGATCTCATCCATGCCGATCGCGTCCGCCAACTACTGGAACCAGGTGCACGGTTTCACCGCTGAGGATGTCGAAAAGGACCTCGAAGGGCTGCAGACGATGCGAAACCTTGCGAAAAACATGGCGTTTCTGATCCGCGCGATCGCACACGAGCGCGAAGCGAACGGGCTTCCCGCGATCGAACGCGGGAGCTTTACCAGCTTCCCGGACGGAAAGTAATGGAGCACTTCACGCTGTATCACAACGAAATTCCAACGGTCATAGGGGACTGCATGGCGACGCCGTGCATGCAGCGGCTTAAAAACGTCGGCATGAACTGCGGATGCGAATATACATCCTTCCCGCGTTTTGCGGGGCTCCTGCCGTATTCGCGCTTCGATCACAGCGTCGGCGTCGGGCTGATCGTGTGGCACTTCACGGGCGATGAAAAGCAGGCAGTCGCGGGACTTCTGCACGACATTGCAACGCCGGTGTTCGCACACGTCGTGGATTTTTTGCGCGGCGATTACCTTGCGCAGGAATCGACCGAGGACGGCACGCGCACGGCCATCGAACACGACGCGGCGCTGCAGGCCGCGCTTACCGCGCACGGGCTGACCACCGACGACGTATGCGACTATCACCGCTACCCGATCGCGGATAACGATTCGCCGCGCTTGAGCGCCGACCGGCTTGAATACACGCTCGGGAACCTGTTGAACTACCGCATTCGTACGCCGGAGGAGGTCAAAGCGTACTATATCGATCTTTCCGTCGGCACGAACGAAAACGGCGTGCCGGAGCTTGTGTTTTCGGACGCGAAGATCGCGGAGGATTTCGCGTTCGCGTCGCTCGAATGTTCGAAGATCTACGTGTCCGACGAGGACCGTTACGCGATGCAGATGCTGTCCGAGCTTTTAAGGGACGCGATCGCGGCGGACGTGCTCTCGGAAGCGGATCTCAGCTCGACCGAACCGCAGGTGATTGCCGCTCTTCTGAACGACGAACGCACCGCCGCGGCATGGAATCGGTTTACGGCATACCGTTCGATGCGCAGCGCAAAGGAACCCGCGGGCGAGGGACAGTGGCGCAGGATCGCGGCAAAGAAGCGATACATCGACCCGCTGATCGCAGGCGTCGGGCGCGTTTCGGCATATTCGGAAGCGTTCCGCACCGCCGTCGACGCGTTCCGTTCCGACCCGCAGAACGAATGGCTCGCTGCGGAGGAGCCATAACAACCGCATATGCAAAGGAGAGGAATTTTTCCGCTCCTTTTTCTGTTATGTTTTATGCTTGCCGATGCTCTTCATAGGTGAAACCGGTTTTGAAAAGGAAACATGCTTATGGAACAAAACGAACGATTCGATCGCATCTACAGCGAAACGCGCGACGATCTGCTGCGGTATCTGATGCTGCGCACCAACGCAGCGCCGGAGGCGGAGGATCTCTTTCAGGAGGTCTACCGGCTGTTTTACGCAAGGCTGATCCGCGGCGCGCTGCCGATCCTCAATCCGCGGCGATACCTTTTTTCGATCGCGAAAAAGCTGCTCGCGCGATACTATCGCACCGCGGCGAAGCGCAAAGAGACGGAGCAGCCGATGTCCGAGGATTTCGACGTCGTGTCGGACGAAACGCCGATCGACGAGCAGCTCTTAAAACAGGAGCGGACGGACGAGATCTGGCGGCTTCTGAAATCCGAGCCGGAGCTGAACCAAAGGGCGTTCGTGCTCTATTACGGGTATGATCGCTCGCAAAAGGAGATCGCGGAAGCGCTCGGCATCAGCGAGGAAGCGGTGCGGCAGCGGCTGTACCGTACACGGGAGAAGATCCGTAAGATGCTGCAGAGCAAGGAGCAGGAAAGGAGACAGGCATGAATGAACATGATTTTTTCAAACAGATGATTCACGACCGCACGGTCAACGACGCGGTTG
>CAMNHT010000205.1 GCA_946539625.1 uncultured Clostridia bacterium
GGGAAGCCAAGATCTGTGTGGTCCCCCTTGCCTTCTCCTTGGGGAGAAGGTGGGTCGGCGCAGCCGAGCCGGATGAGGGGACATGCAGCTTGACAACCTTTCACATCTGCACTACAATCGATGCATGAATGGTATCAAAAACGGCAGATTAACGCACAATTCCCGCATCCTGCGGCGCAACATGACGCCGGAGGAACGCCGTCTTTGGTATTGTTTTCTGAAAGCACTGCCGGTTACCGTCCATCGGCAGCGGGTGATCGGTCCGTATATTGTTGATTTCTGTTGTCCGCAGGCAAAACTGGTGATTGAAATCGATGGGTCGCAGCACTTTGAAAAGAAAGGCCGCGAATCCGACGCCGAGCGGGATGCCGCCCTTCAAAAAATGGGTTTTATGGTTCTGCGTTATACCAATTCGGACGTCAACCTTCGCTTCCGTGCCGTCTGTGAAGATATATACCGACATATGACCGGTACAAAGTGAAAGAACGCTCGGTGCGAGCGTTCTTTTCGTTTACTCCGCCTTCTTTACCGCGGGTGCCGCCTTTGCGCGGGTCTTGCGGCCGGCGGGCAGCTTCGGCTGCGGTTCGCCGTCTCGGATAAGCCGCGGCGGAGAAAGCTTTTTGATCGTATCCGCCGTGATCTCAACGGTCTTCACGCCCTCTTCGGTCGGAATCTCGTACATGATGCCGAGCATGACGTCCTCCATGATGGCACGGAGGCCTCTGGCGCCGGTCTTCCGCTCGATCGCTTTCTTTGCAACCTCGCGCAAAGCGTCCTCGGTGATGACGAGATCGACGCCGTCCATCTCGAACAGCCGGCGATACTGCCGCGAAAGCGCGTTCTTCGGCTTGGTAAGGATCTCGACAAGTGCATCCTCGGTGAGGTTTTCGAGCGTGACGATGATCGGAACACGACCGACGAACTCGGGGATCAATCCGAATTTCAGAAGGTCCTCGGGAAGGATGTCCTTTAAGATCGTGCCGACGTCCATCTGCTGCGTGGAGCGCACCTCCGCGCCGAAGCCCATGAGCTTGGAGCCCGTGCGCTTCTGGATGATCTTCTCGATCCCCGTGAACGCGCCGCCGACGATGAACAGGATGTTCGTCGTGTCGATCTGCAGGCATTCCTGCTGCGGATGCTTTCTGCCGCCCTGCGGGGGAACGTTCGCAACGGTGCCTTCAAGAATCTTCAGAAGCGCCTGCTGCACGCCCTCGCCGGAGACGTCGCGCGTGATGGAGACGTTCTCGCCTTTTCTGGCGATTTTGTCGATCTCGTCAATGTAGACGATGCCCATCTGCGCCTTTGCAATATCGTAATCCGCAGCCTGGATGAGCTTCAAAAGGATATTCTCCACGTCGTCGCCGACATAGCCCGCTTCGGTAAGCGCGGTCGCATCCGCAACTGCAAACGGCACGTCGAGGATCTTCGCGAGCGTCTGTGCAAGCAGTGTTTTGCCGCAGCCCGTAGGCCCAAGCATGATGATGTTGCTCTTTTGCAGCTCGACGTCGTCGCTCTTGTCGCCCATCACACGGATGCGCTTATAATGGTTGTACACCGCAACGGCGAGCGCCTTTTTTGCGTCCTCCTGCCCGATCACATACTGATCGAGCGCGGCAACGATCTCTTTGGGCTTCGGGATGTCTTCTTTTGTGTAAGCGGGCTGCTCGTTCGGCTGCTCGTAGCGCATATCCTCCTGCACGATCTCACGGCACAGCTCGACGCACTCGTTGCAGATATACACGTTGGGACCCGCAATCAGTTTGCGGACCTCGCTGCGCTGCTTGCCGCAAAAGCTGCAGCGCACCCGGTCAAAATTATCTCTGTCTCTTGAACCTGCCATTCCGTTATCTCCTCGGTACGATGATTTCGTCTACGATGCCGTAGTCCTTTGCCTGATCCGCCGTCAGGAAGTTGTCACGCTCGGTATCCCGCTCGATCGTTTCAAGCGGTTGACCGGTGCGTTCGGCGAGGATCCGATTCAACCGATCCTTGATGCGGATGATCTGCTCCGCATGGATGCGGATATCCGTCGCCTGTCCCTGTGCGCCTCCGCTCGGCTGATGGATCATGATCTCACTGTTTGGGAGCGCTTTGCGCTTGCCCTTTGCGCCCGCCGCGAGCAGGAACGCGCCCATGCTTGCCGCAAGCCCGACACAGATGGTGCTGCATTCGCAGCGAAGGTACTGCATCGTATCGTAGATCGCGAGACCTGCGCTCACCGAGCCTCCGGGGCTGTTGATATAGAGGAAAATATCCTTATCCGGATCCTCCGCTTCCAGAAACAGCATCTGCGCGATGACGAGATTTGCCGTATCGTCGTCGATCGGACCGCCGAGGAAGATGATGCGATCCTTCAGCAAGCGCGACCAGATGTCATAGGAGCGCTCGCCATGGCCGGACTGTTCGACCACCATTGGTATCAAGTTCATTGGATACCCTCCTTTCAATTTCACTCTGCCGCACACGTTTGGCAGAGTGGTTTTCAGCTTCTCCCTAAAATACTGCGTATTTCCGGGCGGGAGAAGCTGCAAGGTGTAAAATCCGCCGTACATGCCGCCGGATTTTACGGATTT
>CAMNHT010000206.1 GCA_946539625.1 uncultured Clostridia bacterium
TCCGCGATGGCGGCGGCGCGGTCCAGCCCGCGTTCCTCCTCCATCTGACAGATGATGTGCTCGACCATGTCGCGCTCGTTTTCACTGAGCTTCAATGCCTCGGTGACGTACGGGTCGCCCTCGATGAGCTTGCTTGCGGCAAAGCGCAGGGGAATGCCCGCCGCCGCTGCGTGGTCTTCAATGAGGTGCATGATGCCGTGCAGACACCGGTGCACCGCGCCGCCGTGCGCGTCCTTGTCACAGAAGTCGGTGCGCATCGGCTTTTCCTGATACTGCGCAACGTGCAGCGCGTGCGCGACGAGTTCGTCAACGCCCTCGTCCTTTGCCGCCGAGATCGGAATGACCGGAATGCCGAGGAGCGATTCCATGTCGTTGATGCGGATCGAGCCGCCGTTGCCGCGGACTTCATCCATCATGTTCAGCGCAAGCACCATCGGCACGTCCAGCTCCATGAGCTGCATCGTGAGGTACAGATTGCGCTCGATATTCGTTGCGTCGACAATATTGATGATGCCCGTGGGCTTTTCGTCGAGAATGAACCGGCGGGAGACGCGCTCCTCGTCGGAGTAGGGGGACAGGGAATAGATGCCCGGAAGGTCCGTGATCTCCGTGTTCGGATGGTTGCGGATCACGCCGCCCTTGCGGTCCACGGTCACGCCCGGGAAGTTGCCGACGTGCTGGTTCGCGCCGGTGAGTTGGTTAAAGAGCGTCGTCTTGCCGCAGTTCTGATTGCCCGCCAAAGCAAAGGTCAGCTTTGTTCCCTTCTTTAACGGTGTTTCGGTCTCCTTGATGTGGAAGCGACCCGTTTCGCCGAGACCGGGATGCTCGCGCATGCGCCGGACCGACGCCTTCGGCGCGGCAGGCGCTTCTTCCGCACGGCGGACGTCGATCTTTTCCGCGTCCGCAACGCGCAGCGTCAGCTCGTAGCCGTGGATCAGAAATTCCATCGGATCGCCCATCGGCGCAAGCTTCACAAGCGTCATCCGCACGCCCGGGATCACGCCCATGTCCAGAAAATGCTGTCGCAATGCACCTTCGCCGCCGACCGTTTCGACGATCGCCGACTCACCCGGTTTCAGTTCCCGCAGCGTCATACCGTTTTCTCCTCCGTCGATCTGTATATGATCGGGGAAATTATAACGCAAGATGCATGCGGATGCAAGGGATTATCGCGTCGAAACAAAAAACTCAATCCGCTGCAGGGGACGGGCATTGCCCGTCCGCCAAAAAGCGGAACGGACGGTCAAAGACCGTCCATGCGATTGTGACTTTTTGTGTTTTACGGATTGCCCGTTCCCGCGCTTGCGCCCGCGGACGGCGAGGCCATCGGATCGCCCGACGTGATCGGCTCGGTCGGCATGACCGGCGCGGTCGTTTCCGTCGGCGCTGCGCTCATCGTGGGCTGCATGGTTGCGATCGGCTGCGCGGTTGCCCTTGCTGTCGGGGAAGACGTCGGCGCTTTGGTCGGCATCGACGCGTTTCCGCTGACGGAACAGGTGCAGCCGACAAGCGCGATCAGCAGCGCGAACAGCGGGATCAAAAAGAATCGTTTCATATGCGCATCTCCTTTCGGTTCTTTTCCGTCAGTATGTCCGATCCGTGCCGCGCTATACCTTGCGGGACGCGGAAAAATATGCTATACTGCGCGCATGAGAGCAAACATCGAATATGTCAAAACCGCATTAAGCGAAATGCACGTAAGCCCGAACCGCGCGCTGGGGCAGAATTTCTGCGTCGACGGCGAACGGCTTTTTTCCTGCGTCGAACAAATGACGCTTGCAAAAAACGTGATCGAGATCGGACCGGGCTTAGGCGGACTCACGGAGCTTTTGCTCGAAAAAGGCGTTTCACTGACCGCGATCGAAAAGGATGCGGCGATGGCGGACTTTTTACAAAAAACGCTGCAGCATCCGAACCTTTCGGTTCTGACCCTCGATGCGCAGAAGTTCCGCTATGCGGATGAACCGAAGCCATTTTCGGTCGTCGGAAACCTGCCGTATTATATCACGACACCGCTGTGCGCCGCCGCTTTGAAAGCGCTGCCCGCGTCGTTTTACTGCATGGTGCAGAAGGAGGCGGCGGACCGCTTCTTTGCCGCGCCGAGAGAGGACAATTACGGTCCGCTTTCGATCCTTGTACAATTGTATTATGACGCGAAAACGCTCGCCGCATTCGGACCGGACTGCTTTTATCCGAGCCCGGACGTGCAGTCGGTCTTTGTCGGCATGACGAAAAAAGCGAACGCGCCGGACATCGATCCGAAGACGCTGTTTGCCTTCTGTACCGCGCTTTTGTCCATGCGGCGAAAGACGATCAAAAACAACCTCAAAGCATACAAGAATGCCGCAAACGCTTTGGAAGCGCTCGGCATTTCGCCGGAGACCCGCGCGGAAACGCTCTCGCCGCAGGACTTCCTTGCCCTTTTCCGCCTGCTCTGAATCCGGACAAAATTCCGGGAAATAGATGCGCAAAAGTTCACAGGAAAAAAAGAGGAAATCGCCTTCCGGCGGCGTATATGTATAGTATAAAGATAAAGAATAAAGATAGAGAATCAATATAGAGTATAAA
>CAMNHT010000207.1 GCA_946539625.1 uncultured Clostridia bacterium
AAATCAAAACCGCCCCGGGGTGAGGGCGGCTTTGACAAGGATAGAGGGGGGTAATGATAAGGAGGAGTCCTTATTGATCAATCGGTCGGCGGGAGGGGTAACCCGCTTTCCTTTTGACGAGTTCAGTATAACCCATAAATGCGTCAAAAATGCGTTATCCATGTGAAAGAAGCGTATCAAGAATGTGAAGAAATTGCAAACTGCCTGCCAATAATAGGTAATTATTTACTTTTTCGGGTAAAACGTGTATACTGTGCGTAAGCGTCGATCGCATGCGATCGACGTTCGCATTCTGCCGGAACACACATCACATAACGGGCGGAGTGCAGCAAACATGGAACAAAGACCGGAAACGACCCAAACAAAACACAGAAAACCCAAAGCAATCGAAAAGACGAAGCGTTCGCCGATTTGCCGGATCGCGACAATCGCGCTGCCGATCGTCGCGCTGCTCATGGCGGCGGCGTTTGTTTTGCTGTGCTTTGCCTATACGCGCGTGCGTCCGGTTCTCACGATTGAGCTCGGCGAAGGCACGCCGCTTGCGTCGGCGTTCTCCGTCAACGGGGCGGAGACGGTGTACAAAACGCAGCCGGACGCGCTGTATAAAACGGCCGGCAAGGTTCGCCTTTGGATGCAAACCGGCGCACTGACCGTTCCTGTCACGCTGCGTGTAGCCGATACGGCAGCACCTTGGGCGGAGGGAACGGAAACGACGATCTCCACAAAGGAAGCGCCAACG
The DNA here is from genome assembly GCA_946539625.1 of uncultured Clostridia bacterium. The sequence goes on from CAMNHT010000207.1 coordinate 740, forward strand.
CCGGATAAACTGATCCGAAACCTTCGCGATCAGAGCATTGTCAGAGTTTCGTTCGAGACCGCGCCGCAGTTCGGTACGGTCGGCGATTACGACGCGGTCGTGCTTTTGGAGGACGCGAGCGGAAATGAAACCCGCGTTCCGGTCACGGTCCATGTGCGCATCGCATCGGACGCGCTCGTGCTGGAGGCGGGAAGCCCCGCGCCGAAGGCGGAGGATTTTCTGATCGACCGGTATACGGACGTTCGGATGGACCCGATCCCGGCAGCGATCATGCACGAGCCGGGCGAATACCCGGTCCGCATTACGGCGGACGGTGTTGAAACGGAAAGCCTGCTCATTGTTCGGGATACCGTCCCGCCGACGGGCAGAGGCGTCACGTTCGTCGCCGCGCCGGGCGAACCGGTCGCGCCGGAGGACCTTGTTGCGGACGTTTTCGACGAAACGGCGGTCACGGCGGCGTTTGAAACGGAGCCGGACCATACGAGCCGTTCCCCGCAGACGATCGGCGTGGTCCTTCGTGATCGCGGGGGAAACGAAACGAAGCTTTACGGCACACTGCTTTTCACCGGCGTTGCGCCGGTGGAGATCGAAGCGCATCACGGGCTTCTGGACGTGTCTGAGCTTGCGCTGGAAGGCGAATACACCGACGCGCGCATCAGCTGGCAGTTCACGCCCGATGTGCCGGGTCTGCATGTCATCATCGTGCTTCTGGACGGACAGGAGAATTATGCCTTGATCGAGGTGAAGGATACCACGCCGCCGACGCTCAAGATGCTGAAAACGGCAGGATTTCTGAATCATCCCGAGCCCCCGGAGACGTTCGCGTCGGTTTCGGATGTGACCGGGACGACGCTCACATACATGGACGAGCCGGACTGGTCGAAGGAACTGCAGCAGGTTACGCTTGTTGCGACGGACGCGGCGGACAATCGCACCGAAGAGACATTCACGCTCACGCTTGCGCCCGACGCCGACCCGCCGGAGATCTACGGTGTGGTCGACCGGATCGCGTACGTCGGCGAACCGATCGCGTATCTCAAGGAGGTCTATGCCGAGGATAACGCGGACGGACGCACGGAGGTCACGGTGGAATCTGTTGCGGATATGCAGACGCCGGGCAAATATGCGGTCACGTTCACGGCCGAGGACGCGGCGGGCAACCGCACGAGCGCTTCGTGCACCTATACGCTCGTTGCCGCTACCGTGTCCGAACAGGACGTCCGCGCGCTCGCGCAGGGCGTGCTCAAGGAGATCATTAACGACAACATGGTGCAGGCGGAAAAGCTCAAGGCGGTGTTCGATTACGTCCGAAGCCATGTGCATTACGTCGGCGATTCGGATAAGACGGACTGGCGCAAGGAAGCCGTCCGCGGGTTCAGAACCGGCAGGGGAGACTGCTTTACGTTCTATTCCGTGACGCGCGCGCTTTTGGACGAGCTCGGGATCGAATACATGAGCGTCACGCGGCTCGGCGGCGCAACGCGGCACTACTGGACGATTGTAAACCTCGGCACCGGCTGGTACCACTTCGACACGACGATCTCCTCGACGCATAAATCGAAATGCTTCATGTGGACGAACGAGCAGTGTCAGGTCAAGCCGCACTTCTGGCGCTTCGACAGCTCGAAATACCCGGAGATCGCCGCCGAACCCTTCGATTACAAATCCGTCGTCGCCATGGAAAAGGAAGGACTTCTGCCGTAACCCGCGCAGGAAGGTGAATCCGTTTCGTTACAGAGACAGGTCGCGCGAATGACCTATGTAATGAAGCGAAGCGGAATGGATACCATCCGCCCGCCGTAAAAGCTTGCGGGTCAAACAACA
>CAMNHT010000208.1 GCA_946539625.1 uncultured Clostridia bacterium
AATTCTGGCGGTGTCTTGACAGCGGACACTATCTCGACATCGCACGCGAATGGTACGTGCCAAAGAGTTTTCTCGAAACGACGGAGGAGTGGTTTTTAAATGGCGATGACGTCGGACGCGCCGTGCAGCTCGTGTTTCTGCCGGGGTATCCGCTTGCGGTCTATCCCGTTTACCGCGTTCTCGGAAATGATGTCGTTGCGGGGCTTCTCGTGTCGTTTGCGGCGTTTCCCGCGGCGTGCTGTGTGCTGTACCGACTGTTAAGGCTTGATACCGATCATAAGACCGCGCTGCGCACGGTTGTAATGCTTTTGCTGCTGCCGGGCGGATTCTTCTTTATTGCGCCGATGAGCGAATCGCTCTATCTGTTCCTCGCGCTTCTCGCGCTTTATTGCTTCCGCAAAAAGCGGTATCTGTTCGCAGGACTGTTCGGCGCGTACTGCGCGTTTACGCGAACGGTCGGACTGCTGCTTGTTGCGCCGCTGGTGCTCGAATGGATCCACATGTTCCCGAAACCGCATCAGGGACGAAAGAAATGGACGCTCGGATCGCTCTCCGTGCTGCTCGTGCCGACGGGGTTTCTTGCGTACATGTGGATCAACCGCACCGTGTCCGGAAACCCTCTGCAGTTTCTGACGTATCAGCACCGGTGGTGGAGCCAGCATCTCGGGTGGTTCTTCAACACCGCGTCGTATCAGACAAAATATCTGATCGAGGCGATCTCAGACGGCAATTACGAGACCGTCTTCGGGTTGTGGCTGCCGAACGTTCTGTGGTATTTCGGCACGCTCGGGCTCTTTGCCTTCACGGCGAAAAAGCTCCGGGCGAGCTATGCTTCCTGGTTTATCGCGTATTTCGTGATCGCGATCGGCGCGACGTGGCTTTTGTCGGGACCGCGCTATCTCCTTTCGATGCCGGTCGTCGCCGTGATGCTTGCCGCAGTCACCGAAAAAAGTTGGCAGAAAATTGTCGCCGCCGCTGTTCTCGTTCCGCTGTCGGTATTGTATCTGATCGCGTTTGTATATCGCTGGCAGGTTTGGTAAGCGCTTCGCTTCCGCCGGAAGCGGGCTTCCGACGGGTTTTCACCGCGCGCCTATGGGCATGCGTCCGCCGGGCGGCGCGCGATGCAGGGAGTAAAACCCGCCGCACATGTCGCCGGGTTTTACGGATTTGCATTTATTCAGCATTGTTTCTGAAGAGAACAAGCATAGATCATCTGCCGAAACTGCATAAAAAGTTCTTGACAAATCGGAAATATCGGGTATAATGGTCGAGGTGTAAAGGGAAAAGACTTTACACCTCGGAGTTTGTATGGAACGATTGTTTGAGCTCGGCATGCTTCTGGATCGCTATGAGCAGCTCCTGACCGAACGGCAGAGAAGCATCCTTCGCCAATACACGGACGAGAACTGCTCGCTTTCCGAGATCGCGGAGCGCGAGGGCATCTCCCGGCAGGGCGTACGCGACATCATCACGCGCGGGTCAAAGCAGCTTCACGATACCGAAGCGGCGGTGGGGCTTGCGCGAAAGGAAGCAAGGCAGACCGCGATCATCCGGGCGTTTCGCAGCCGGTTCAAGGACGCACCGATGCGGGACGTGGACCGGACGGCGCTTGAAGGGTATCTTGCGGAGCTTGCGGGTATTTGGGAGGACGAAGATGGCATTTGAAGGCATCGCATCCAAACTGCAGAACGTTTTTAAGAAGCTGACCGGAAAGGGCAGGCTTTCTGAACGCGACGTCAAGGACGCCATGCGCGAGATCAAGCTTGCGCTGTTGGAAGCGGACGTCAACTTCCTCGTCGTCAAGGATTTTGTGAAGCGCGTGGAAGCGCGCGCCGTCGGAACCGACGTGCTCGAAAGCCTGACGCCGGGGCAGATGGTCATCAAGATTGTCAACGAAGAGCTGACGAATCTCATGGGCAGCACGAATGCGAAGCTGGACTTCGGTCCGAAGAAGCCCGCGGTCATCCTGATGTCGGGTCTGCAGGGCGCCGGCAAAACGACGATGTGCGGAAAGCTCGCCGTGCTTCTGAAAAAACAGTACGGCAAAGCCCCGCTGCTTTGCGCGTGCGACATCTACCGTCCGGCGGCGATCGAGCAGTTAAAGGTCGTGGGCTCCAAGGCGGAGGTTCCGGTCTATGAGCGCGGCACGCAGGATCCGGTCAAGACTGCTTTGGAAGCGGTCGAGGAAGCGCGCCGCACGTTCCGCGACGTCGTGATCGTCGACACTGCAGGCCGTCTGCACATCGACGAGGACATGATGGATGAGCTGAAACGCATCCGCAACGCGCTGGAACCGGCGGAGATCCTTCTGGTCGTCGACGCCATGACCGGTCAGGACGCGGTCAACGTCGCAAAGGCGTTCAACGAGGCGGTCCCGCTCACCGGCGTGGTACTCACAAAGTTAGACGGCGATACGCGCGGCGGCGCGGCGCTGTCGGTCCGCGCGGTCACGGGAAAGCCGATCAAGTTTGCCGGTACGGGCGAAAAGCTCACCGATCTTGAGCCGTTCCATCCGGACCGCATGGCAAGCCGCATCCTCGGCATGGGCGACATGC
>CAMNHT010000209.1 GCA_946539625.1 uncultured Clostridia bacterium
ACGTTCCGTATTGAGACCGACCTCACAACAATTGGCCTCGGGACGGGGATTCGGCCTCGCTGTAGCGGATTGCGAGTACAGGGCACCGCTAACTCCCCGCTTAGTGCATTGCTTATTATAACCGCATCTCACACTTTTTGCAAGAGGGAAATTGCGTAATCGAGTTCCTGTCCGAATCGATCGTTATCCGTCTCCTTCAACGCAAGCAAATACGGCAGCGCATCGGTTCTGCCGCGGTTTGCCGCAAGCAAGATCGCCTGCCTTAGAAGCCGTTTCGGCGTCGCAAGATTTCTGCCGACAATCTTTTCCGCTTCCCTGCGGTTTCCCATGAGGATCGCGACCGGATCCAAAACCGCTTTGACATCTTCCGGGATCGGGACCGTTTCCGTCGGATTTTTCGGGCAGACCGCCTGGCAGCGCATACAGCCGAGCAATGACGGAAGCCATTCCATGGCGTCCTTCGGGATCGGATCGCCTTCCATGTAAGTATGAACACAGCGCGTCCAATCGAATGCGTAATCCCCCTTGATCGCACCGAAACAGACCGTTTTACACAGTCCGCAATGGTCGCAGACCTCTTTCGGTTCGCGGCGGGACGTATATATGACCGGTTCCGGCAAGGCCAGCATTGCACCCTGGAGATTGAAATACGTCCCGTACGGCTCGATATAGAGCAATTGGTTGTCCATACGGGAACCGACGCCGTACGCCGCAAGCTGTTCCCTGTACGGCGTCTCAGCGTGTTCTGCGCGAATACCGTTCTCGTTCAGCGCCGCAAGAAGCTGCTTCATTGCGTGATAGGCACGGTTGCTTGCAGGATAGTAGGATGCGACGAGCGTTTCATCGTCGTACGGCTGATACGGATAAACGCAGATCAGAACGGCATTTGCCCACGGGTAGGCTGCGCCGGGATCATCCGCGAGCGGCGCCGTGTTCGGATGAAACACGCCATCGTTACGATGGCGTGTCCAGTTCGTATAGGGAGCGACGGGAAGCAAAAAGCCCTCCGCGAAGCCCGCGTTTTTGAGAAGCGCAAAAACGTCCGTCATGCTTCCTTTGCAAGCATCTCCTTGGTTTTCATAAGCCGTGAAGTATTACCGCGCTCGTTCTCCTCCAGTTTCATCTGGATATCGTGGATCGCTGCGTCGAACTGCGGAATCATGACGTATTCAAGCGCGTTTACGCGGCGACGGGTCTTTTCGATCTCGTCCGCCAGCCTGCTCGTCGCCTTTTCGACCTCGGCAAGCTCCAGCATCAGCGGAAGGATCTCCGCAAGCGCCTGCACCGCGCCGTCAAGATCGGCGCCGGTCGTGGCAAAGCCGTACGGATAAACGAAGCCGTCCTGCGTATCGAGTGAAAGCTTCGGCACCGGAATGGAGAGAATGTTCTGTTTGCCCATATCGACCTTGATCTCGCGCGCCGGGTACATCAGCGCTTCCTCGATCTCGTTGCCGCTCATCACGGCGCGGGCAAGCACGAAGTTTCGCATTGCCTCGCCGAGCTTGCTTTCCATTTCCTGACGCAGCGCCTTGTTTTTACGCGCAAGAACGATGAAGCGGCGCACGAGCTCGTCTCGCTTATCCTTCATCATTTTGTGTCCGCGAATGGCGACCGTCCTGCGTTTCTTCAGATTTGACAGCTCCATTCGCGTGGGCTTATACTGCAGCGCCACGGCTTACGCCTCCTCGTAGTATTTTTCGATATAGACGTCCTTGATACGCTTAAGCTCGGACTTCGGAAGGATCCTCAGAAGCTCCCAGCCGAGGTTCAGCGTTTCCTCGATCGAACGGTTTGTGTAGTAGCCCTGCGAAACGTACCGCGCTTCAAACTCGTCGGCGAACTTTGCGTAGAGCTTATCCGTATCGGACAACGCCGCGTCGCCCAGGATGACCGCAAGCTCCTTTGCGTCCTTGCCGCGCGAATATGCCGAGAAGAGCTGGTTCATCGTGTCCGCGTGATCCTCGCGCGTCTTTCCCTTGCCGATACCCTTATCCTTCAAACGGGACAGCGACGGAAGCACGTTGATCGGCGGGGTCAGCCCCTTGCGGTACAGCTCGCGGGAAAGGATGATCTGTCCTTCCGTGATGTAGCCGGTAAGGTCCGGGATCGGGTGCGTGACGTCGTCTTCCGGCATGGACAGGATCGGGATCATCGTGATCGAGCCCTTGTTGCCGCGGATACGACCCGCGCGCTCGTACATCGTCGCAAGGTCGGTGTACATGTAACCGGGATAACCGCGGCGACCGGGGACCTCTTTACGCGCGGCGGAAACTTCGCGCAGCGCTTCTGCGTAGTTTGTGATGTCCGTGATGATGACGAGGACCTGCATGCCGAGGTCATACGCAAGGTATTCCGCGGCAGTGATCGCCATACGCGGTGTGGAAATACGCTCGATTGCCGGGTCGTTTGCGAGGTTGATGAACGTGACCGTACGCTCGATCGCGCCGGTCTCGCGGAAGTCGTTGATGAAGAAGTCCGCTTCCTCAAACGTGATGCCGACTGCGGCGAAAACGACCGCGAATTTTTCATCGCTGCCGAGAACCTTTGCCT
>CAMNHT010000210.1 GCA_946539625.1 uncultured Clostridia bacterium
TCGAAAAGAGCGACATGGTCTATATCCCCGATCTGGACACCGCCATGATCGATCCGTTCTGCGGCGTAAAGACGCTCTCCATGATCGGCAACGCGATGATCATCGACTATCCCCAAAACCGCCCGCTGGCGCAGTATCCGAGAAACATCGTGCATGCCGCCGTGCAGTACATGAAGGACACCGGTATTGCGGACGAAATGAAGATCCTGCCGGAGTTTGAATTCTACCTCTTCGATCAGGTCGGCTGGAAGGTCGATCACCACTCCATCTCGGCGTTTGTCGATGCGGAACAGGCATACTGGAACAGCGAGACAGAGGGACGCGGGTACGTCGTTCCGATGCAGAAGCACTATCACGTTGCAAAGCCGCTCGACAGAACGTACGAGTGCCGCAGCGAGATGTGCATGGAGATCGAAAAGGCGGGCATTCCCGTGAAGTATCATCATCCGGAAGTCGGCGGCGCAGGTCAGTTTGAGATCGAACCGCTTCTCTGCGAAATGACGAAGATGGCGGACGGCAGCATGATGATCAAGTACATCATCCGCAACGTTGCCGAAAAGTACGGTCTTTCCGCAACGCTGATGCCGAAGCCCGTCTACGGCGAGGCAGGCAGCGGCATGCACGTCCATATGGTGCTCTATAAGAACGGCGAGCCGGTCTTCTCCGACGACAACGGCTATTCGCACCTTTCCAAGGAAGCGCATTGGTTCATGGGCGGACTTTTAAAGCACATCGCGTCGCTCTGTGCGATCACGAACCCGTCGACGAACTCCTTCAAGCGCCTCGTCCCGGGCTTTGAAGCGCCGGTCACCGTGGGCTATGCAACCAGTAACCGCAGCGCGGTCATCCGCATCCCGGCATACGCAAAGTCTCCGAAACTTCGCCGCTTCGAGCTTCGTAACCCCGACGCGACCTGCAACCCGTACTTCTGCTACGCGGCGATTTTGATGGCGGGTCTCGACGGCATCAAGAATCAGATCGACCCGCACGAGAACGGCTGGGGTCCGTACGACATGAACCTGTTCGATCTGCCGGAGGAGGAGAAAGCAAAGCTCCATCAGCTCCCGACGTCGCTTGAACAGGCGCTGAACGCTCTGGAAGCCGATCATGACTACCTCACCGCGGGCGGCGTGTTCCCGGAGGGACTTATCAAGAACTTCATCAAGCGGAAGCGCAACGAATGCCTTGAGCTTTCGAAGATCCCGCATCCCGCGGAGTTTGAGAAGTATTATAACATGTAACGGACGCCCTTCGGGGCAGAGGGGCAGTTTCGGCACATGAAAAAGCTTGCCAAAGAAACGAGTACACCGGTCGATCCGGTGCGGGAAAGACGGAAAAAGACGATCGTTGCAATCATCTGTCTTCTGTCGATCATCGCATTTTTCACGGTCTTCGCGATCCCGATGGGCATCGGACAGTCGCTGAACACGCTGATGAACACGGCATACCATGTTCTGATGAACACGGTATTCTACCTGATGGCGATCGCGGTCATCGCGGGCGCGATCTCGGAGCTTCTTTCGGAGTTCGGCGTGGTCGAGCTCATCAACAAGATCCTGTCGCCGCTGATGAAGCCGTTGTTCGGCATGCCCGGCGCATCCGCGCTCGGCATCGTCACGACGTATCTTTCCGATAACCCCGCGATCCTGACGCTGGCGAACGACACCAAGTTCCGCCGCTTCTTCAAGGCGTATCAGATCCCGGCGCTGACGAACCTCGGCACCGCGTTCGGCATGGGGTTGATCGTTACAAGCTCCATGCTTGCGCTGTCCGGCAAGCTCGGCACCGGCGTCGCATGGGCGGCGCTGTGCGGCAACCTCGCAACGGTCGTCGGCGCGATCGTTTCCACGCGGCTGATGCTGTTCTTCATGAAGCGGGCGTTCACCGACCATGACGCGCCTGCCGTTCTGGAACCCGAAAAGGAAGAAACAGTCGAGGAAGGCGAAAAGCCGAAGGGCTTTTTGCGCGTGCTCTCCGCTCTGATGGACGGCGGCAAAAAGGGCGTCGACCTCGGTCTTGCGATCATTCCGGGCGTGCTCATCATCTGTTCGGTCGTCATGATGCTGACCTACGGTCCTTCGGCGGACGGTACCTTCACGGGTTCCGCCAAGGAGGGCATCGCGGTTCTGCCGTGGGTTGCCGACAAGATCGGATTCCTGCTGAAGCCGCTGTTCGGTTTCTCGAATAACCAGGCGCTTGCGATCCCGGTCACGGCACTCGGCAGCGCGGGCGCGGCTCTGACCATGATCGTCCAGCTTGTAGAGGACGGCGCGGTGAATCTTAACGACATTGCGGTGTTCACGGCAATCTGCATGTGCTGGAGCGGATACCTTTCGACGCATGTTTCCATGATGGACACGTTAAAGTGCAATCGCTTCACCGGCAAGGCGATCCTCTGCCACACGATCGGCGGTCTTTGCGCCGGCGTCGCCGCGCATTGGATGTTCATGCTGGTCAATGTGATCTTCCATCTGCAGTAAGCAAAACCAAAATAGAAACAGCGGTCCGAAATATCGGGCCGCTGTTCGTCTGTCAAGC
>CAMNHT010000211.1 GCA_946539625.1 uncultured Clostridia bacterium
CATCCGCCTCGCTCACGCTTCGGCACCTTCCCCATCAAGGGGAAGGCATATGCCGTAGGGCGTCCTTTTTGCGTACCCCTCATCCGTCAGCCGAAGATGCGGCGCGGACACGACCGATGGTCGTCCTTACAGGATGTAACAAACAAAGGCACTGCTCTCAGCTTCGCCTTTGCGGGACGTCGGGATCGACGTCCCCTGCATATGTCGGGTCTATTGTAGGGACGGGCATTGCCCGTCCGCTCCGGCGCTTGACATTGCCCGTCCGTTCCTTTATGCTAATACCAAAGGAACGGGAGGATATGGGGTCATGAAACAGATCGAGCGCATCAATCGAAGAAAATGCCTTCTGACGCTGCTGTTTTCGGCGGCGGTCGTGGTCTGCGTGTGCGTGGGCGTGGTCATGAACCTCACCACGCTGTACGACGAGAACTTCGATCACATGGGCATCCGCACATTCTGCATGTTCACGGTGAACTCAAACATCCTCATGGGCGTGGCAATGTTCATGACGCTGCCGTATACCGTGGACGGGCTTCGGAACCGGTATTTCCGCATTCCGGACTGGCTCGTGCGGCTGCTGTTCGTCGCGGTCACCGCGCTTTCGCTGACGTTCCTTGTGTCGCTCTGCATCCTTGCGCCGGTCAAGGGATTCGTGCTGATCTTCACCGGCTCGCGGTTATTTCTGCACGGACTTTGCCCGATCCTTGCGATCGCCGTGTTCTGCGTGGTTTTGAAGGACCTGCGGCTGTCGTTCGCGTCGACGTTTTTGTCGCTCATTCCGGTGTTCATCTACGCCTGCATCTACTATATGATGGTCGCGGTCGTGGGCGAGGAGCGCGGCGGCTGGAACGACTTCTACGGCTTTCTCACGCGCATTCCGCCGTGGATCTCGATGTCCGCGTTTCTGCCGGTCACGTTCGGCATTGCGACCGTGCTGCGCATCTTCCACAACCGCAGCGTCGAGCGCTACCGCAAGGCAGCGCGCAAGCTCTATCTCGAGGCGTACGGCGCGGGCAACATGCGCGACGTCATCCTGCACATCGCGGCGATCCGCAGCAAGCAGGACACGTCCGGCAACATCGTGATCCCGTACAACCTTCTGCGCACACTGCTGAACTCCGGCGAAAACGAAGCCGAGTTCGAGGAGTACTGCGTCCTTTATATGAAAGAATGTCTGAAGCACGAACTGTATCAGGAGTGATGCGCGGCTTCGGCTGTAATTCCGCGTTTTTCAAAATATACGGCAATCTATTTCCGAAAAGGACCGGTTTACAGATACGGTCCTGTTTTGATAGGATGGTATCGGTAAATGAGGTCTCGCAGAAAAGACAATGAAACGGCATTTCCCGGCTGTTTCGGAAACGATCGTTTCGTTATCGGATCGGAGAACGCGGAAGGACAGGTATCAAACGTGAAACAAGCTTTGCTCATGCTCTCGGTCCTGCTGCTCGACGGGCTGATTCTGTACAGCTTCCGCCGAGCGCTGCTTGCACTGCGGTTCGGCGGCTGCGGAAAGTATGTGCGAAAGAAGAAAAGAACGGAACGTCTGCGGGAGCTTTCGCTTTGGGACAGGCTCACGCTTGCCTCCGTCGCAGCGGAGTGCAGGAAGCCGGAGACGGCGCAGAGGATCCGAAGGCTGTATCTCGGATATGCGGTCGTCGCACTGCTTTCCGATGCGTTTCTGCTGTTTGCAGCCGCGTCGGAACGGTTGCCGCTCCTGTGGATCTGGGTCGCCGTATGCGGCAGCAAATGGATCGTTCTCGCGGTATTGCGCATCCTGCTCTTCCGGAACGGGCTCAATTGCAATCCGACTGTTTAACGAATGGAGCAATTCTATGATCGTTCGCAATATTCTGGCGTCCGTCGGCGTGCTGATCGCGTATCTGCTGATGCTTCCGCTGTGTTATGTTGCATTCGACGTGCGCTTTCATGACGATATCGAATTCATCCACGGAAGGAGAAGCGCAAAGAAGCTTTTTCACTTTCCGGAACGGTACGGGAGCATGAAAAAACTGCTGTTCCTGGACATTCGCAAGGACGTGCCCATCGGGTACTATACGCAGTTCTGGGTATTTCTCGTTTCTTCCGTTCTGCTTGTATCGGCGGTGATTGCGAATCTATGGCTCAAGGCGGAATGGACGCTGTTTGCCGTCCGGGCGTCGACGATCTGCGCGCTTCTTTCATGGCTTCCGGCGCTTTTTTCCCGCAGATTTACGCTCTACCGGGGCAACCGGATCCGGAACCGAAAGGAGTATGCCGAAAAGGCCCGGGGAAAGCTTAAAAAACAGATCGAAAACAGAAGCGCGCTGACGGTGATTCTGAACGCCGTCGGCATCCCGGCGCTGTCCGTGCTGCTCACGGTTCTCCTTTGGTATGCAAAGCTATTCTTCGGACGATAAGCGGAATGAATTGCCTTGCGGCGCGTGCGAACCAAAAGCCTTCCCCTTGAGGGGAAGGTGCCGAGAGGCGGATGAGGTGACACAAAAAGAACGAACGGCGGCATAAGCCTTCCCCCTTGGGTGGGGAAGGTGCCGAG
>CAMNHT010000212.1 GCA_946539625.1 uncultured Clostridia bacterium
TACAGGCGTGGTCGCCGACCTTTGCGCGGGCGGGGATCAGAACGGTCGTGTAGCCGAGGCGCACCGCTTCCTTAACGCGCGTATCGAGCTGCGACGCGGAGCGAATCTCACCGGTCAAGCCCACTTCGCCGATCAGAACGGTCTTTTCAGGCAGCGGCTTTTCGAGGATCGAGGACGCGACGCACATTGCCGTCGCAAGATCCGCGCCGCGGTCGACGATGCGTAAGCTTCCCGCCACGTCGCAGTAGACGTCCTTGTCGGAAACGCGAAGCCGCGCCTTGCGTTCGAGAACGGCAAGGAGCACATTGAGCCGGTTATAATCGAGTCCGACGGCGGTGCGCCGGGGACTTTGAAACGCGGTGGGGCAAAGAAGCGACTGGATCTCGCAAACGAGCGGCCGCGAGCCTTCCAATACGCAGGTCACGGCGGTGCCGGGGACGTTCCTTCCGGAAACGAACAGCGACGCGGGATCGCTGACCTCGCGCATGCCGGTCCCGCACATTTCGAATACGCCGAGCTCGTCAGTCGAGCCGAAACGGTTTTTGACCGCGCGTAAAAGCCGCAGCCCCTCGTGCCGGTCGCCCTCGAAGTACAGAACGGTGTCCACGATGTGCTCAAGCACGCGCGGACCCGCGATCGCGCCGTCCTTTGTAACGTGCCCGACGATGAACACGACCGTGCCGGTGTCCTTAGCAAACCGTGTGAACAGCGCCGTCGCCGCGCGTACCTGACTGATACTGCCCGCCGCGCTTTCGGCAGCGGAGCACTCCATCGTCTGGATCGAATCGACGATCAGCATCTGCGCTTTCACTTCCTTTGCGCGCTCGATCGCCTCCTCCGCGTTCGTTTCGGTGTATAAAAAGAGGTTTTCGCCCGAAACCCCGAGCCGGTCGGCACGCAGCTTGATCTGCGAATTGCTCTCCTCGCCCGAGGCGTACAGCACCGGACCGGATGCGGAAAGGTTGTCCGCGGCTTCTAAAAGGAGCGTCGACTTGCCGATGCCTGGATCGCCGCCCAAAAGCACAACCATGCCCTTCACAAGCCCGCCGCCCAGCACGCGGTCAAGCTCGCCGATGCCGGTGGAGATGCGCGCCTGCGCTTCGGCTTTGACAAGATGCAGCGGCACCGCCTTCGTCCCGGCGGTCACGGACGGACGCGAGAGCACGCGCTCCTCCTCGACGAGCGTGTTCCAGCTTCCGCATTGCGGGCATTTCCCCATCCAACGCGGCGTTTCATAGCCGCATTCTCCGCAGACGTACAGCGTTTTTTCCTTCATTGTTTTTCTCCGACCGTCATAAATTCCATGATGTCCTTGTCGCGCCAGGTGACGTCCATCCACACGATCACGTCCTCGCCGCCGCCCAAAAGCATCGCGGTCTCTCCGCTTCTGGTCGTGCAGAACGTCGTGCCGTCGCCGTAATAATACACGTAGTTCTTATCGAACCGCGAATACGCGATAAACCCGTTGCCGAGCACGAAATCGACCGCGCCGGTCACAACCTCCGTCGTCGTGTTCCCGTCGTACCAGAGGATATGCCCGTCCTCGGCGTGATCGGAATCGAGGAACGCGATCCCGTCCGCGTTCATCTGCGGATCATGGATGTAGCCCGAAACGGGGACCGTCTCGCTCTTTTGCGTGTTCAGGTCCAGCTTCACAAGCGTTCCGTCCGGCGCGACGTACAGAAGCGTGCTGCCGAACATAAAGGGCTTCGACAGCGCATAGGGACCACCGTCAAAGATCACAAGCGTTGCGCTTTCGCCGGAATTGAGGTCGACCGCAAAGAGCTTGTCGCGGCTCTGTCCGGTACGCTCGATCCACAACGCCGTATCGCCGTACAAAACGGGCTTCGGAAGTCCCGTATGCACGACCTTCAGTATGCGCACTTCCTGCGTTTCGCGGTTGTATGCCGTCATCTGCCCGCCGCCGTTTGCCGCCGCGTCGAGATACACGATCCACGCGTCGTTCATCACAGGGAAGCGGATGCTTTTGTAGGTCAGCGGGAGTCGGAGATACGTCTGTTTGCGTTCTGCGGTATCATAAAGCAGCAGCCGCACGAATGCCGCCGTGCCGTCCGGCGTGTAGTTTCCGATCGGCGCAAAGATCGTGCCGTGAAACACGCCGACGTCCGTTGCGTACTGGTATTCCGGAACCACGATCTCCGTCTGCACGGATCGGAGGTCCTCGCTGTACAGCGCGTGGTCGGGGTACGGGTCGTGCGTGGGCTCCGGTGTCGGCACGGGCGTGACCGGAACCGGCGTTTCGACCTCCTTCTGACAGGAATAGGCGTGGTTGCCGAGCCCCTCAAAAAACGGGATCGCATATTTCCAGATCGCCCACCCGAGCGCAGCAAAAAAGCCCAGCATGAGCAGCAGCTCAAGCCATGGCATGATGCGGAATCGCGTCAGATATTTGCCTGCTTTACCGGTGGAACGGTACCGTTTTTCATGCTTCATACCGCTATTTTACACCGAATTCCCCATGCGGTCAATCGGTCAGAGAAAATACGGCGGGAGCAAAAGCCCCCGCCGTACG
>CAMNHT010000213.1 GCA_946539625.1 uncultured Clostridia bacterium
AGCAGGATCGCTTCCTCGATCTTTTTATAGCCGGTGCAGCGGCAGATGTTCATGCGGATCGCGTTTTTCACGTCAGCAGGCGTCGGATCCGGTTCTCGATCGATCAAAGCCTTTGCCGCCATGACCATGCCGGGCGTGCAGAAACCGCACTGCACCGCGCCCGCTTCCGTGAACGCGTATGCGTAGACGGCACGTTCGCGCGGGGTGAGCCCCTCGCAGGTTACGATTTGCTTTCCCTCCATGCGGTCGGTCTGCTGGACGCACGCCTTCACGGCCTTTCCGTCGATCAGCACGGTGCAGGTACCGCACGCGCCTTCCGAGCAGCCGTTTTTGACGCTTGTCAAATGCAGATCGTCCCTTAAAAAGCGGATCAGTTTTTTGTTTTCGCGGCAGACGACCGTCTGCCCATTGACCGTAAAGGTCGCCATATCGCTCTCCTTTTATCCGATCAGATAATGATAATCCGAAAGAACCGTTTCGATCAGCGCTTTCGCGTCCGCGTCGATCGCGTCGCGGTCGAGATCGACCGTTTTGACTTCATCCAGACGAAGCTTCACGATGCGGTCCGAAACCGGCAGAAAGCCCTTATTTTCGGAACCCATAAACTCCGCTTCGGTGGCGAACAGCGTGAACTTTTCTTTGTACGGCTTCGAGTCGTACGGGCAGAACACGAGGCAGTTGCCGCACTCGTTGCACATCCGGTCGACGTGCAGAATCTGCGGCTTTTCCTTTCCCGGCACTTTGATCGCGACGTTCGCGCGGTTCGGGCAGACCTGTACGCAGCATTCGCACACCGTCCCGCAGGAAAGGCAGCGAAGCCGTTCCTTTTCCGCCTGCTCGTAATCCTTCAGAATCCCGTGCTTTTCGAAGCATGCCGCTTCGGTAGGATGTGCCTCTTCGGGGATCTCATAGGTATATTTGCCCACGATCGCGTCCGCGACGGTACGCGCGTCTTTGATGCCCTCCACGACGGTCGCGGGACCGCGGCTGCAGTCGCCGATCACATAAATACGGTCGCGGCTCGTTTCGAGGTTCGCGTTTGTCCTGACCCTGCCGCGCTCGGTGAGCGCGATGCCGTTTTCGGCGAACAGTTCCGTTTCGATCTTCTCGCCGACCGCCGCGATCAGCGTGTCGCACGGAAGCGTGACCGTCTCGCCTGTTTCGACCGGGCTGCGTCTGCCGCTTGCGTCCGGTTCGCCGAGTTTCATCACATTACACAGAAGCATTCCGTTTTCGAACGCGACCGGCGATAAAAGCTCACAGAATTCCACGCCGTCCTCTTTTGCAAGCTCCAGCTCCTCCTCATCCGCAGGCATGTATTTCGCAGTGCGGCGGTACACGAGCCGCACATGCCTGACGCCCTTTGTGCGCACCGCCGCGCGCGCGGCGTCCATTGCGGTGTTGCCGCCGCCGATGACAATCACGTTTTCGCCGAGGTCTTCGAGCGTTCCCGCCTTGCTCTCTTCGAGGAAGCGGATGACGTTCATCGCTTCGCCTTTATGAAGCGGCATCCTTCCTTCCGCCCATGCGCCGACCGCGTAGACGAGATCGGTGTAACCCGCAGCAAACAGCGCGTCCGCGTTCGGCGCAGGCGTGTTTGTGCGAACCTCGACACCCATAGCGCGCAGGATCTTTTCGTCGTTGTCGATGGCTTCCGACCCGATGCGGAATGCCGGAATGACATACCGCACGACGCCGCCGAGCTTTTCGCGTTTTTCAAACAGCGTAACGGATGCGCCCTGACGGCTCAGGAAGAACGCAGCCGCCATTCCGGCGGGACCGCCGCCGATCACGGCAACGCGCTTACCGCTCGGCTTTGCGGGCTTCAGATCTCTTAACAGCGCGTCCAGTCCGTTTTGTGCCGCGGTCAGCTTTGCCCTGCGGATGCGGACGGATTCCTCATAAAAGTGTCTCGTGCACTTGTCCGCACAGTGGTGCGGGCAGATCGTGCCGGTGATGAACGGCAGCGGATTCTTTTCGACGATCAGCTTCAAAGCCTCGTCGTACATGCCCTTTCCGACCAGTTCGATATACTGCGGAATGTCCTGACGGATCGGGCAGCCGTGCGTGCAAGGCGAAGTGAAGCAGTTGAACAGCGGAACCTTTTCGTTGATCTTGCGTTCCGGCTGCGGCTTTACGGGCTTTGTGTTGCGAACCGATGCGCGCGCCTGTTTACTGAGAAGCGCGACCTTGCCGACCTTCACGCCCGTGAACGGTTCGTAGGCAAATGCGCCGCAGATTTCGGCGAGCTGTGTAAGCCGCTGATAGCCGCCGGGCTTTAGGATCGTCGTGGCAAGCGTGATCGGCCGGATGCCGGCTTCGAAAAGGGGCGCGATATTGAACGCGTCAACGCCGCCCGAGAACGACAGGCAAAGCTTGCCGTCGAATTCCTCGCTCATGCGCTTTGCCATCTCGATCGTCAGCGGATAGAGCGCGCGTCCGGACATGTACATTTCATTGCTCGGAAGCTCGCCGCGCGTGACGTCGACCGGGAAGGTGTTAGAAAGCTTCAGCCCGAAGGTCACGCCGTT
>CAMNHT010000214.1 GCA_946539625.1 uncultured Clostridia bacterium
TGGAAAGGCGGTGCGCGATGACGAACACGGTGCGTCCCTTCATCAGCGCGTCCATACCCTTTTCGATGTGCTTCTCGGTACGGGTGTCGATGGAGCTTGTCGCTTCGTCGAGGATCAGCACCGGCGGATCACTGACTGCCGCTCTTGCGATTGCCAGAAGCTGCCGCTGTCCCTGCGAAAGGTTCGCGCCGTCGGCGACGAGCTGCGTGTTGTAGCCGTCCGGCAGATGCGTGATAAAGAAGTCCGCGTTTGCGATCTTCGCGGCTTTGATGCACTCCTCGTCGGTCGCGTCGAGCCGCCCGTAGCGGATGTTTTCCATGACCGTGCCGGAAAAGAGGTGCGTATCCTGCAGCACCATGCCGAGCGAGCTTCGCAGCGCGCTCTTTTTGATCTCGCGCACGGGGATGCCGTCGTAGGTGATCGTGCCGTCCGCGATGTCGTAGAAGCGGTTGATGAGGTTCGTGATCGTCGTTTTGCCCGCGCCGGTGGAGCCGACGAACGCGATCTTCTGTCCCGGATACGCGTACAGCGTCACATCGGTGAGCACCTGCTTCTTGCCGTCGTAGGAGAAGTCAACGTTGTCAAAGACCACTTCGCCGCGCATCGGGATGAGTTCACCGTCGCGCTTCCACGCCCAGTGCCCGGTGCGGCGGTCGGTCTCTTTGAGCTCGCCGTTCTTTTCTTCGACGCGGACCAGCGTGACTGTGCCCTCGTCGACCTCGGCAGGCATGTCGATGAGCGCAAAGATGCGCTCCGCGCCAGCAAGCGCAAGGAGTATCGAGTTAAACTGCTGTGAGATCTGACTGATGCGGTTTGCAAACTGCCGGATGAGCTGTAAAAACGCGATCAGTACGCCGCCCTGTACGAGTAATTCCTGATGCGTTTCAAACCATGTGCCCGCAAGCAGGAAGTCCTTGCCCGGGACCGGCGTCGCGAGCAGCACGCCCACGGTGCATGTGATGGCATAGAAGATGTGGCTCAGGTTGTTCATCAGCGGGCCCATGATGTTCGCGTACGTATTCGCGTTTGTCGCGACATGGCAGAGCTCGTCGTTGTGCACCTTGAAGCCCGATTCCGCCGCGGCTTCGTGGTTGAAGACCTTGACGACCTTCTGTCCCTCCATCATCTCCTCGACGTATCCGTTGACCGTCGCGACCACGCGCTGCTGCTTCACGAAGTTCTTGCGGCTTCTGCCGCCGACGGCGCGCACGACATAGAAGATGCACACGCCCATCACGATCACGATCAGAAACAGCGGGATCGACAGATAGAACATCATGCCGATGTAGGCGACAAGCGACGTGACTGAGATCAGCATCTGCGTGATCGAATGGTGTAAGAGCTCGCGGATCGCGTCGGTGTCGTTGGTGTAGTAGCTCATGAGCTCGCCGTGCGTATGCCCGTCGAAGAACGAGATCGGAAGCGACTGCATCTTATTGAACATCTCCTTGCGTACCGCGCACAGTACGCGCGCCGAGCAGGAGAGCATGAGCCGGTTCAGAAGGAAGTTCGTCACCGCGGCGATCACATACAGCGCCGCCATCGCAATGATCAGCGCGATATACTTCGCCATATCGGCACTCACACCGTCTTCAAGCACCTTGACGATCGGATCCATCATGTAGTAGGTCGCGGTCGTCGCGGCGGAATACAGCAGGATCGAGATCACCGCAATGATCAGAAGACCGGTGCAGTTTTTATAGTAACGGAACAGGCGAAGGATTGTCTGCAGCGGCTTTTCGGCGCGCTTTCCGCCCATTTTGCTGTTTAGGGAACCTCCCGGCGGCATTACGCATTCGCCTCCTCTCGTACCTGTGATTCATAGACCTCGCGATAGATCACGCTGCGGCGCAGAAGCTCGGCATGCGTGCCGACGTCGGCGATCGCGCCGTGCTCCATGACGACGATCTGATCCGCGTTCATGATCGATGTGATCCGCTGCGCAATGATAATCTTCGTCATATCGGTAAGCTTCGAAAGCCCTTCGCGGATCCTTGCTTCCGTCGCGGTGTCGACCGCGCTTGTCGAGTCGTCGAGGATCAGGATCTTCGGCTTTTTCAGAAGCGCGCGGGCAATGCAAAGCCGCTGCTTCTGTCCGCCGGACACGTTGCAGCCGCCCTGCCCGAGGTCGGTGTCGTATCCGTCCGGGAACGCCGTGACGAACCCGTCGGCGCACGCGATCCGGCAGGCCTCGCGGATCTGTTCGTCCGTCGCAGAAGGATCGCCCCAGCGCATGTTGTTGCGGATGCTGCCCGAAAACAGCATGTTCTTCTGCAGCACCATCGAAACGCCGTCGCGAAGCGCGGTAAGCCCGTATTCGCGCACGTCGTGTCCCGACACGCGAACGGAGCCCGAAAGGACGTCGTATAATCTCGGGATCATCTGTACAAGCGTCGATTTGCCCTCGCCCGTACCGCCGATGACGCCGACCGTCTGTCCCGGCAGAATGTGCAGGTTGATATCCTTGAGGTTCAGAACCTCCGGATTGCCGGAATACGAGAAATCGACGTGGTCGA
>CAMNHT010000215.1 GCA_946539625.1 uncultured Clostridia bacterium
CAAGCTCCACGACCATCGGGAAGGAATTGACGTTGATCGTCGCCCAGCCGATGCCCGCCAGCGCGAACATAGCGTTCATCAGCATAGCGGAACTGCCCTCACGAAGGAACGCCGCAACGCCGAACGCGACTGCCAGCATGATAACGCCCGCGAGGATGGTCTTTTTGCGGCCGATCTTCGATGAGATAAAGCCGACGGGCAGGTAGGAGATGATCGCCGCCGCCTGCGCGACGATCAGCGTGGTGTTGTAGTCGAGGTTTAAGACTTTTCCCGCATAGACGGAGTATTTGCTGGTGACGGCGTTATAGCCGAAGAACCACAGCACCACGGACGCAAGGATCAGCAGCAGGGAGGTAAGCTCGCCTTTACTGAGCTTTCTCGAACCGGAGCCGTCGTCGTCCTCGCCGTCGTCGATGCCGTAACGCTTGCTCTCCTCTTCCATCTCCTGCACAAACTTCGGTTCACGTACCGTGAGCAGGAAGATGATGAGCGCCGCCACCATGACCGCGGCGATCACGGTGAAGAACAGCGTATAGCTCATCATGGCCTTCGGCGCCTTACCCGTGCCGAACACGATGCCGAGCGCAAGCACCAGAATGCCGCCGAACGTACCCATCAGGTTGATGACGGCGTTCGCCTTAGAGCGAAGCGGCTTCATCGTGACATCCGGCATCAGCGCGACCGCAGGCGAACGGAAGATGCTCATGGAAACGAGCGTCACGAGCAGCACCGCCATAAACAGCACCAGGATCATGCGATTCTGCGCGGTGGTCTTTGCCGCGACCGCCTGACGCGCGGGCACGAAGTAGGAATCCCACGCCGCGAGCGCTTCCTTGTCGCCCGCGATAGCTTTGTTTACGACGTCCTTCATGTCGGCTTCGGAATACTTCTCGGAAAGGATGTACTCCTCGCCCTCGTGTGTTTTGAGCTTGCCGTTGACGATGTCGGCTTCCGCATAGACGGCATGCACGCCCGCTTCGTCCATCTTTGCCGCGTCGCCGATCTTTTGAAGCTGCGCGCCGTCGATGAACGAGAGTCCGACGAACGCGACAACGGCAATGATCGTGCCGATCACGATGTACGGCGTGCGCTTGCCGAAGCGGGATTTGCATTTATCGGAGAGTGCGCCGAAAATCGGCAGCATGAACAGTGCAAGCACGTTGTCCAGCGCCATAACGACGCCCGACCAGCCCTGCGCCATGCCGAATTTATCGGTCAGAATCTTCGGGATGATGTTGTCATACGCCTGCCAAAAGGCACAGATGAGAAAGAATGCGAACCCAACACAGATCGTGCGTTTGTAGTTCAGTTTCATATTTGCCCCCGATCGACCGAAAGTCTGTATTTTTACCTTTTCATTATAGCGGAAATATGGTATAATCTCAATAGGCAAGAATCTTATATTATCGAGGGAGAATCAAAAATGGGTTGGATAGTCGCGGGAATCGTGATCATTGTTCTGTTTGTCGTTTATTTGTTTTTTGTACTGCCCGCAGGCGCGGACGAAGAACAGTTTGCGCCGTTTCAGGGGCTGATGGCGGCGCATCGGGGACTGTATGAAAAGGATCAGAGCGTGCCGGAAAACTCTCTGGAGGCGTTCAGAAGAGCCGCGGAATACGGATGCGGCGTGGAGCTTGACGTGCAGTTAAGTAAAGACGGCGCGGTCGTCGTCTTCCATGACGACACGGTGGACCGCATGACGACGGAAAAAGGCAGAGTGGACAGCTTTACGCTCGAAGAACTGCAGGCAATGCCCTTAAAGGGCACCGAGCATTATATGCCGCTGTTTACGGACGTCATGGCGGTGCTTGACGGCGTTTCCCCCACGATCGTGGAGCTCAAGTCCACGCCGAATTACAAGGAGCTTTGCGAAAAAACGCTTGCGATTCTGCGGACGCTCAAAGGGCCTTACTGTGTGGAGAGCTTCGATCCGCGCATCGTGCGCTGGTTTTATAAGAACGCGCCGGACCTCGTCCGCGGACAGCTCACCGAAGCCTTTTCTTACTGGCGCAAAGCGGGTCTGCCCCTTTGGCGGTGCGTCATGATGCATACGCTTTGCGTCAATTTCCTGACGCATCCGCAGTTTATCGCGTTCGGCAGAGGGCACAGACCGATTTGTATGCTCATTGGCCGCAAGCTCGGCGCAAAGACCGTGTTTTGGACCGAGCGTCCGGATTCCGACCACAGAACACTTGCAAAGCGCTACGACTGCCGCATCTTCGAGCACTACCGTCCGGAAACGCACTACAAGGCGTAATCCTATCATGCGCGAAGCGCGAAAAGATCCTTCGTCGCCGTCCCGGCTTCTCAGGATGACACAGCGGGGGCGCGGCGTAACGAATTCCGATGCTGTGCTGCTTTGCGGGACGTCGAGGTCGACGTCCCCTACGGTCCTTGACGTGCTTCTTGCCCTCCCGCACTACCGTCCGGAAACGCACTACAAGGCGTAATCCTATCATGCGCGAAGCGCGAAAAGATCCTTCGTCGCCGTTCCGGCTTCTCAGGATGAC
>CAMNHT010000216.1 GCA_946539625.1 uncultured Clostridia bacterium
CCGATACGGCCGTACTGGGTGTGCGCTTCCGCGAAGCCGTAGTGGATGTCTGCACGCATCGTCTGCAGCGGAATGGAACCGTCATGGTAACCTTCGCTGCGGGCGATCTCGGCGCCGCCGAGACGACCTGCGCACATCAGCTTGATGCCCTTCACGCCGGGCTTCTGCATGGCGCGCTGCATGGCCTGCTTCATCGCGCGGCGATAGCTGATACGCTTTTCGAGCTGCGCTGCGATGTTTTCGGCGACGAGCTGTGCGTCTGCATCCGCG
This sequence comes from uncultured Clostridia bacterium, assembly GCA_946539625.1. Next base: position 271 of record CAMNHT010000216.1, read on the forward strand.
TCGCGGATCTCCATGATGTTCACGGAGATGGGCTTGCCGATTTCCTTGGAAACAGCTGCTTTGATCTCTTCGATCCCTGCGCCGCCCTTGCCGATCAGCATGCCGGGACGTGCGGTGTAGATCGTGATGCTGACCTTATCGGTCGCGCGGTCGATCGCAATGCGGGAGATGCATGCCGCGTAATACGTCTTCTTCACGAAGTCACGGATCTTGCGGTCCTCAACGAGGAAGTCTGCGAAATCTTTCTTCGCCGCGTACCAATGGGTGTTCCAATCTCTGATGACACCAACGCGGAATCCGTTCGGATTAACTTTCTGACCCATAACTTTCCTCCTTACTTGACCTGATCAAGAATGACCGTGATGTGGCTCGTACGCTTCCGGATGGGGGATGCGGAGCCGCGCGCTCTTGCGCGATAGCGCTTCAGGGTCGGACCCTGGTTCGCATAAACCTCTGCGACGTACAGATCGTCGCGGTTCATGTCGAGGTTGTTCTCCGCGTTTGCGATCGCGGAGTTCAGGACCTTCAGGACCGGCTCGCAGGCAGCTTTCGGCGTGTAAGTGAGGATCGCCGCAGCTTCCTTTGCGCTCTTGCCGCGGATCATGTCGACGACGACCTTGACCTTGCGGGGGGACATTCTGATATAACGAGCGATTGCGTGCGGACGCTTGTCTGCGTGCTCGCGACGATATGCCGTCTTTTCTTTACTTCTGGTTGCCATTGTGCTCCTCCTTATTTCGCGCCAGAGGACTTCTCGGAACCTCTGTGACCTCTGAACGTGCGCGTGGGTGCGAATTCGCCCAGCTTGTGTCCGACCATTTCTTCGGTGACATACACCGGAACGTGCTTCTTGCCGTCGTGCACCGCGATGGTGTGGCCGACGAACTCGGGGAAGATCGTGGAGGAACGGGACCAGGTCTTCACGACGGTCTTCTTGCCGCTCTCATTCATGGAAAGAATGCGTGCGTACAAGCGTTCTTCAACAAACGGACCTTTTTTAACCGATCTGCTCATGTGTTTTCTCCTCCTGATTACTTACCACTCGTTCTGCGGCGAATGATGTACTTGTTGCTCTTGTTCTTCTTCTTGCGGGTCTTGTAACCCATCGCGGGCTTGCCCCAGGGAGTGACCGGGCCGGGACGGCCGATCGGGGATTTGCCCTCGCCGCCGCCGTGGGGGTGGTCATTCGGGTTCATGACGGAACCGCGGACGGTGGGACGGATGCCCATGTGACGCTTGCGGCCCGCTTTGCCGATCTGGATGTTCTGGAAGTCCAGATTGCCGACCTGACCGATCGTCGCCTTTGCGTTCATCGGGAACATACGGACTTCACCGCTGGGAAGACGAACCTGTGCGTACTTGCCTTCCTTTGCCATGAGCTGCGCCGCGTTGCCCGCCGAGCGGACCAGCTGCGCGCCCTTGCCGGGCTTCAGCTCGATGCAGTGGATCATCGTGCCGACCGGGATGTACTGGAGCTCCAGTGCGTTGCCGATCTTGATGTCCGCGTCCTTGCCGGAAACGACGGTTTCACCGACGTTCAGGCCGTACGGAGCGATGATGTAGCGCTTCTCGCCGTCTGCATAGTACAGAAGTGCGATATTCGCGGAACGGTTCGGATCGTATTCGATCGCTTTCACGGTTGCGGGAACGCCGTCCTTATCGCGCTTGAAGTCGACGATGCGGTACTTGCGCTTTGCGCCGCCGCCCTTGTGGCGAACCGTGATCTTACCGGTGAAGTTGCGGCCGGCTTTGCTCTTCAGATCGCAGACCAGCGACTTTTCCGGAGAAGTTTTGGTGATCTCCTCATAGGTGGAGACAGACATGTGTCTCGTACCCGGAGTGATGGGGTTCAGTTTACGAATAGCCATTTGCTGCCTCCTTACTGCGCGATGCCGTCGAACAGCTCGATGCCCTTCGAATCGGCGGTCAGCTTGACGTACGCCTTTTTCTTGGAAGCGGTTCTGCCCTCGTAACGGCCCTGACGCTTGATCTTGCCGAGCTTGTTCACGGTGTGAACGCTCTCGACCTTGACGCCGAACAGCTCTTCGACCGCCTTTGCGATCTCGACCTTGTTCGCGCTCTTCGCGACTTCAAACGTGTAGATGTGATGCGCGATGTAATCGTAGCTCTTTTCGGTGAGGATCGGAGCCTTGATGATGTCGTATCCGCTCTTCATTACGCGTACACCTCCTCGATCTTTTCAACCGATGCCTTCGTGAGGATCAGCTTCTCATACTT
>CAMNHT010000217.1 GCA_946539625.1 uncultured Clostridia bacterium
CCGCATGGCGTGTTCGATCAGATCGCAGGTTGCGATCGGTTCCGGTTCCTGCGGGAAAAAGACGCCGGCGCGCGGCGCGTCTAAAAGCGCCTTTACCGCCTCGCACAGTGTTTCGATCGAAACCATGCTGCGGCGGTTTTCAAAATCCGGACAGAACGGCAGCTTTTTCGCAAGCCGTTCAAGGCGCGCGGGGTTCCCCTTTGCGCCGGGACCGAACACGACCGGCGGACGCAGGATCGTGACGGTAAAATGCTCGTCCGAAAGCGGCGCGATGCGCCGTTCCGCAGAAAGCTTGGACCGCCCGTACTGCGTATTCGGCGCCGGAACCGTATCCTTTCGGATCGTTCCCGTGTCCATGCCGTATACGCTCATCGTGCTGAAAAATACGAACTGCCCGACGCCCTCGCGCTTCGCCTTCTTTGCAAGCGCGACGGTGAGATCGCGGTTGACCGCGTCATAAAGCTGCTGTGTGCGGCTCGTTTCCTTTTGATGCACGATCGCCGCGGTATGCACGATCGCGTCGACGCCGTGAAAATCGAACGCGTCCGGCTGAAAACGGCGTACCGAAATCAGCTCCGCCGCGTATTGCTCCGGAAACCGCCCGAGATATGCCGCAAGCGCCGTTCCGATATACCCGTGCCAGCCCGTGATGAGGATCCGCATCATTCGTCCTTCTTTCGGTCGTCGGTGATCCGCCCTTCGTGGAAGCCTCTGCGCGTCACGACCGTGGAGACCGTTTTCCAAAGGCATTTCATGTCCATGCCGAACGACACATGCGCAGCGTATTCGCCGTCGTACCGCGCCTTTTCGGTCACGGACAGCTCGTCTCGTCCGTTGACCTGCGCCCATCCCGTGAGCCCCGGAAGCACATCGTTTGCGCCGTATTTGTCGCGCTCCGCAACGAGGTCGTACTGATTCCACAGTGCGGGTCTGGGACCTACAAGCGACATCTTCCCGGTAAAGATCTGAAAGATCTGCGGAAGCTCGTCCATGCTGGTTTTGCGGATGATCCGCCCCGCCCGCGTGATCCAGTGGTGCGAATCGGAAAAGAGGTGCGTTGGCACATCGTTCGGCGCGTCCTTCTGCATGGTGCGGAATTTCAGGATCTCGAACTTTTCCTTATGAAGTCCGATCCGCGTCTGCCGGAAAAAGACCGGTCCCTCGGAATCCAGCTTGATCCAGACCGCCATCGCCAAAAACAGCGGCGAAAGGATCACGATCCCGCATCCCGACAGCACGATATCCAATACGCGTTTGAAGTATTTCCGATACATTTCCGCTCCGTTTTCGCAGTATTTGCAGATCGTGTCGAACCGATGGGCACACCTCTGCGACTATACTACCATAACCGTATCATAGCACAGGTATACAAAAAAAGCAACCGCGCCGGTTCGTCCTCCGTGTAAACATAATAAGAACAATTTCCCGAATCCGGCGCATTCCCTCTTGACAAAGTCCCTGTTTTCGCGGTATCGTATACAAGGACAAAAAACCGAATATCGTCACGGATGATGGGCCCGGGAGAGGTCGTTTTACGGCGCCGAAGGGGAACTGCAAAAACTCTCAGGCAGAAGGATCGGACCCGGACGTGGCTCCGGAAAGGAAAGGGACACACCCTTTACGCCGTCGGTGCAACCGCATTTTTTGCGGGAATCTCTCAGGCTGAAAACGGAGGCGCAGGGTACAGGCGTACTTTGCGCTTTTTCATTTTTCCGCGGCGGGTCGCCGCGCACGTTCATATTTCAAAAGGAGGATTCTCATGAGCGAACTCAAACGTACCCTACTGTACGACGCCCACATCAAGGCCGGCGCGACGATGGTCGACTTCGGCGGGTGGGAAATGCCGATCCAGTATCCGGAAGGCATTATTGCCGAGCATCTGTACACCAGAAGCTGCTGCGGTCTTTTCGACGTGTCCCATATGGGCCGTCTCATCATCGAAGGGCCGGAGCGCCTCGCATTTTTACAGCACGTGCTTTCGAGCAATGCGGCGCTGCTTCAGGTCAACCAGGCGCAGTACTGCATCATCCCCAATGAGGACGGCAGCGCGGTCGACGACGCGTATCTTTATCGCTTCGAGGAGGACCGCTATCTTCTCGTCGTCAACGCGTCGAACACCGATAAGGACCTTGCGTGGTTTGCGCCGATCGTAAAGAACTACGACTGCACGATCAAAAACATCACCTCGGAGACCGTCTCCATCGCGGTGCAGGGCCCGAAGAGCGAAGAGATTCTGAAAACGCTCGCGGGGGTCGACGAGGTCACCAAGCCCGCCCGCAACAATCTTTCCACGCTGATGATGGAAGGACACAAGATCCTCGTCTCGAGAACGGGCTACACGGCGGAGCCGATCGGCTACGAGCTGTTCATCAAGAATGAGGACGCAGAATGGGCATGGAATCGCCTCATTGAGCTCGGCGGCAAGCCCGCGGGCCTCGGCGCCCGCGACACGCTCCGCATGGAAGGCATGCTCCCGCTGTACGGCGACGAAATGGGCGTCGACGAAG